>CAZJPT010000052.1:2646-9740 GCA_964547835.1 uncultured Desulfovibrio sp. | reverse complement strand
GGTGAGTGTGCCCATTACACCGCAGGCTGCTGAGGAGACACAAAAGAACGACAGCGCCGCGGATGCCGATCCTGACAAGGAAGCAGAGGACATGGACAAGACGGCTGAGCCTGCGCCAGCAGCGCAGCCTTTGCCTGAAGATGAGTACGTGCGCAAGAGCTTTATTGACGATTTGGCAGCCTGGGTAGTGTCCCGCTACGAGCCAGGCAGGCAGCGCGGCTCCCTGGCTGTCTCCGTGCCGTCTCTCAACCAGCGCTACGCCGTCAGCATGACCGGCCTTCAGGCACCTTCCCGGGACAATGCCAGGGCGTCCCTGCTGCGCTATGCCTACACACCATCCATGGTGCGCGGTCTTTACGAAGTGTACGCCGACAGTTTTTTACGCGCTCTGGCCAGGCAGTCGGAAGGCAGAGGCAAACTGAGCGGGGAGCAGCTGGCCGGCCTCTACCGCACGGTAGGCAGCCGCTGCCTGCTGCTGGCCAGTGGTCTGGAGGCTGTAGCCTCGCTCCCTGATCTGAGCGGTCGTCTGCGCGTTCTGGATCAGAAGACAAAAGAAGTGACGGACGCCAACAGAAAGCTTCTGGATGCCAGCTTTGAGCTGGCCAGACTGCGTGATCACAAAGGAACAACTTACGACATAGGCGAGGCACAGTATGTGGTGGACATGGCCTTACGCAATCTACGACGGGTCATGGAAGCCGAGGATAGTGCCAGTCGCCGCCTGGTGCGGGATATTCGTGCAGCGAACGCAAGCGCCCTCAGCGACACGACCCTCATCTATCTTGCCCGCTGGGTAGGCCGCCGCCTGAACGAGAACCCGCAGGCACAGGAGGCTACGCGTGTGGCCGCGCATATGCTGCGTGATCTGGCCCTGCGCTGTGACAAGGCCGCCCGCGAGGGCGCACCGGCGGATCCTGCGGCTGCAGCCGCACAAGCCAGGGTCCAGGAGTCTCCGCGCTAGGTCTGGGCGCGTACACCTGCTTTAATGGCCGCACATGCGGCAGGCCCTCCGGGGTGCACGGAGGGCAACATGCTTTTGCGGAGGATTCATGTACAGTGCAGCAGATAACGCAGCCACTGGCTGCGCGTCCCGTTTCCTTCCCGTCTGCCTCATTCTTTTCATGTTTGTGTGCAGCATCCTCATCGTACCTGAACACGCTCCTGCGGCAGGGGATCCGCGCAGCTGCATCCAGGATCTCATCAAGGCCGTGGACAATGCCGACCCTGATGCCTTTGAGAAGCGCGTGGACATCGAGGCTGTGACCAGACAGATTTTTGACGAGCTCGAGGTCATGGCATCCATGGACGAGTACGCCTCAGCCATGCCGCCCGTGCTCTCGCTGCTGGCCAGCCAGGGAGCCTTTTCCAACACACTGGCGCGGCAGCTTTTGCTGAACGAGGTGCGTTCCTTTGTGCGCTATGGCGTGGGCTCCGGGGCGTTTGCTGGCAAAAAGGTGGAAAACTTCAAAAGAGAGAGTGTCCTGACCCCGCTTTTTGAGATGGTGTCCATGGGGCGCAAGGAAATTACCTCTGTGGGGCGTCCGCTCATGACACGCGACGGCAGATGGGTGGCGCCCTTCTCGGTACTGGATCACGAAAACGGCAATACCTATTACGTGCGTGCCGTGTGCGCACCTGTCAGTGACGGCTGGCGTATGGTGGCCATAGAAAATCTGCGCATGCTCATAATACAGATTATGGGCGAGAGTCAGGAAGGCAGGGTATAGTCAGCGCAGCTCCAGGCTAACTGTGTCCGGTGGTCTTTCCGCCAGACCTTGCGCGCTGGCGCAGCCCGTCCAGGGAGAAGAACACGCCGGACATCAGGACGCTTGTGGCGCCAACGGTGATGACGGCGTGATAGCCAAGCCCTGAGGAGAGCACGAGACCGCCAGAGAGAGGGGCCAGCAGGGCGGCCAGGTCAAACATGCTGATCATGAGGTTGGAATTGACGGAGCGCGTGTCCGGTGTGGAGCGATCGTAGATGACGGCAGCCTGCAGGGGATAGAGCAGGGCCAGGGCCATGCCGTAGACAATGGTGCCCGGAATGAAGAGCCAGGATGGGCCATGGATCAGGAGGCACAGCCCCGAGGCCATGAGGGCGGCTACGACAGGTACAATGCAGTAGCGGGGCAGGCCGTCGAGACGATTGCTGAAAAGCAGACGCACAGCCATGATCGTCACGGTACAATAGAAGAAGAAGTCCGTGGGATCAGAACCGTTGACTGCGCACAGGCCCTTTATGAAATAGTTGCAGACATTGGTGCACAGGCCGAAGCAGACCAGCGACAGGAAGGGCAGCAGCAGGCCGGAATGCGCTACGGAGTGCAGGAGCTTTGCGCGGTAGACGGCGAAGTCCTGCTGCGGGTCTGTCTGCACCTCGGGAATGCGCAGGCGGTTGCGCATGAGAAAGAGAATGGTCAGACAGGGAAGGATGAGTGCGGATGTCAGGGCAAAGAGATGCGGCTCATCGCCTGTCATGGACAGCAGAAACTCGCCTGCCGTGGGAATGACGGCATAGGGGATGAGCATGGTCAGGGAAAAGAGGGCGAATCCCTGGGCGGATTGGCCCGGTGGAATGCAGCCAACCAGAAGTGTGGTGGCGCAGGATCCGAAGATGGCCAGGGCAAAGCCCTGAATCAGGCGCACAGCAAGCACCATCCACACAAACCATGCGGAGTCTGCGGGCATGAACTGATACACGAACAAGGCAGCACTGCTGATACACAGCGACACCATCAGGGGCAGAAGTTTGCTGGCCTTAAGCAGAAGAACCGTTGCCGCAGGGCGCGTCACCAGCACCATGCCGAAGAAGGCGCCAAGGAGCAGACCGCCCCAGCCCGGCGTGACGTGCATCCTGCTCAGCCACTGCTCAAAACAGTAGTGGATGGCAAGATAGCAGTTGTGGCACAGTGCCAGCAGGAAGAGCAGAACAAAGTCGCGTGTGAACAATGTTTGCCGCGTGTTTTGCCGCAGGGGATGCCTGACGAAAAACGGCATACGGACTCCGGGAATGGGTGGAATGCGGGACGACTCCGCGGGTTCAGGGAATTTGCGTTTGCGAAGCCAGCCCTTGTCTTCTGCCCCGGGAGAGAAGCGGGCTGCACAGCAAGGCATAAAAGCGCCTGGCCCTTTTGAGCGTCAAGGGCCGTGCCAGGTCCTGCACAGCAGCAACCGGCATCCCCCTGGCGGAAATTGAGCGGAAAAACCGCAGGGAAGAGCGGCAAAAGGGCGTGCTTGAGCGGGATTAATGGTAGACGCCGGTAAGGAAGTTGTTGGCGTATACGCTGACAGCCTCCTCGCTGGTCATGAGCATGTCCATCTGGCGCGTCATGATGAGCAGGCGGCCGAGCTGGTCGAGACGGGCGATGATCTGATCACGGGGGTATTTCTGGTATCTGGCCTGCACCCTGTCAGCAATGACGCTGATCCTGAAGCCGAGCTCCTTGAGGATGAGCCCTATGCAGCGCACGCGCCGCTCGCGCTGTACGGAACCGGCCGCACCGCCGGCAAACTCGAAGCGAATATAGTTCTTGCTCACTGTGGAGCCACACCAGCAATCCAAAATGGCGTAATGGTAGCCAACGCGTGAGGAGAAGTTGAGGTAGCGGTCCGAGATGATGGCATAGCTGTGATCGCCAAAGCGCTCGGCACCGTCCGGGGTCAGGGCACTGTGTCCCATGACGGACATGAAACCCCTGAGGCTTACCGGACGCGGCCCTCTGGCCTGCACGCTGGGGTTGAGCATGCCGTTGAGCAGGTTTTGCAGGGGAACGCTCAGGATATCGTTTCTCGTACAGGACGTGGCACAGGGGTCATTAAGTCCCCCGCCCAAATCGATAATGTGCAGATCCAGCGGGATGGGGCCGGAAAAGCGCGTGGCCACACTATCGCTCTTTTCTGTCACGGAGTCGGAAATCATAAACATTTCCTTGTACGACTTCTCGTGGATAAAGCGCATAACGTCGTGCAGGCTGGTACAGCATTCAGGACAGAATTCGGGCGAGCGCGGGTCTACCAGATGCAGGGGCAGAACGTGTGGCGCGATACGGCGCAAGAAGGCCATGGCCGGAGTGTTGACCACAGGCGGGCGCACGATGCGCAGATCCATGAGCTCCTTGACTTCACCGTTGAAGACGCGGCCGCGCAGGGCATCTACGGTCACCAGCTGCCCGTCCTCGAGCAGGGCAGTGGCGCCGGGACAATTGATCAGCGTGGGCACGCAGTACTCGCGGCAGACAGAGGCCATGTGGCCTGTCTGCGACCCCACCTCGGCGATGATGGCACAGGCGCGCTGCATGGCTACAGTGGCGTGCGGCGTGGAGTGTGACATGACCAGCACGCAGCCTTCCGGAAAATGCGACATGTTTTCATCCGGATCCATGATCTTGACCTTGCCGCAGGCCACGCCCTTGGCGGCAACTTCTCCGTGACGGATGATGGGTTTGAGCTGGGCAAGTTCAGGGGCACGGCGTTCGTCAGTGCTCGAAGCGTCAAAGCTCATGGGTCTGGTCTGCAGGAAGAAGAGCTGCTCGTCCTCGTCCAGCACCCATTCAATATCCTGGGGATACTGGTAGTGATGCTCGAGCTTGAGCGCTGCCCTGGCAATCATTTCTACCTGGGGGCGGGTCAGGGATGGCAGGTTCTGGAAGATTTCGTAGACATCCTGCACCTGAGGCGTGAACCTGCCGTCCGCGTCGCGACCAAGGCCCACCTTAGTCAGTTTGCCGGGAATGGTCTCACGGTTGACGCGCAGATTGGCACGCGATACCAGCCACTCGTCTGGCACGGCCGATCCATTGGCCACAGCCTCGCCCAGTCCCCAGACGCCGTTGATGAGAAGGTCGTTGGAGCGCAGGTTGACAGGATGCCTGGAAAAGCAGATTCCCGCGGACTGGGCGTTAATCATTTTGAGACAGCACATGGCCATGCCCGCAGTGCTCAGCTCATAGCCGTTCCTTAAGCGGTAGGCAAGAGCCCTTGCTGAGTACATGCTGGCAAAGACGCGCTTGAAGGCGTCAAGCAGGCTGTCACGCGTTACCCCCAGGATGGACAGGTACTGCCCGGCAAAGGACTGTACACCGTCTTCGGCTATGGCTGAGGAGCGCAGGGCCACGGGCACGTCCGGGGCACCGAAGGTCTGATCGTAGGCGTCGAGTATGTCCCTGGCCACTACGTCCGGCACAGGAGCGGACATGATGATTTCATGTATGCGCTCTGCGGCCTTCTGTATGGTGGAGGGCGTGTCGATGTCGATGACCTGGAGCTTTTTTTGAATACTGTCAAACAGGCCCGGGTTCAGGGCTAGGAACTTGTCACCGGCGCGGGTGGTGATGGCGAAGCCGCTGGGCACTGGCATCTCAAGAACATTCAATAATTCTCCAAGATTGGCGTTCTTGCCGCCTACGGCGTACGACATGCTGGCGTCAACGGCATCAAGGGGCAGGGTCATGGCGTTGACCTCGCCGGGCGCCCATGCATGCAATTCCTTTTCTATGCGGCCGGTGATATTCTCCAAGCTTTTTTCCAGATTCTTGTAGCGCCTGCCGCCGGACATGGCGTTGAGCGAGGCAGCCATGGTCCTGACCGCGGCGATGGCGAGCAGAACCTCGTGACGGATCTGCAGAATGTCCAGCTGTTTGCCGCCGTAGCTGGCGGAATCAAGCAGGGCCAGAACGCCGGCCATGGTGGCGTTGGCATCAAGCAGCTCCTTGAACAGGTGGTAGCGTTCCGTGAATTTGGCGAGATTCTTCTCACGATCCGAAGCATTGTGCTGGCGGAAGACTCTGCGCATAAAGGAAATGAGAGTTGTCATGGGCGTCTGTGGGGGTATGCGCGCAAAAAGCGCGTGTTGTGCCGCAAAAGGCGGCAGGCCTGCTGTCTGGAGGCGCAAGACGCCCGGCTGCCTCAGGGCGCGACCGGGCGTCTGTATGCGGTTACTTGTCAACGCGGATGTCGATACGTTTTCGATCCCTGGATTCAACAATTTTGTGCGAACGCGGTGCGGCCTTGAGATCCAGCACAATGCGCGTGCGGTTCTTTTCCATGCCAAGGCGCACCCTGCTCACCAGCGGGTTGTCGGGGACGGCCGGAGACTGCAGATCCTTGAATTCACCCGTGAGGTCAACTACCAGGCGGTCCGGGTTGGTAAGCAGCATCTTGTTGTAGCCAACATTGCGGGGCAGGGTGATGCGTACAGTAGCACCGGTTTCGCGGGAAAAGACGACAATGCCGGATTTTCCTGAAGCAGGCTTTGCCTGGGCAGTTTGCTTCTTTTCCGTGCCTGCCGCGGCAGACCCTGGCCCGCTTTTCTCAGTCTCAGACGCCTTTGTGGCAGCAGGTGCTGCCTTTTCTGACGCAGTCTTCTGTCCTTCGTCGGCAGGGGGATCCTTTTTGACGTTCCTGGGCTGGCTGGCAACGGGTATGGAGACCGTGACAGGTGTTCTATCGGGCTGAACGGCAGTGTGCCCGTCTGCGGAAGCAGCAGGTGCGGCCGCGTCCTGCTGCGGCTGAGCCTTGTCCGGAGATGGACGCAGCACATAGGATGAAAGGGGCGGCAGCTTGCTGGCGGCATCTTCGTTTAACACGGCGAGGTCAGTATTCCTGTTCTCTTCCAGATTGGGCTGAGGTGACAGCGGGCTGTCTGTACCCGCTTCATCAGCAACGACCATGTCGTCTTCCCCGTCTTCGTCTGTGTCAGCAGCAAAAGACGTGCCGGTATCATCGCCTGGAGCGGCTATGCCGTCGTTCACGTATGGGTCCGTGCCAGCCGGAGACGATGGCAGACTGTGTTCATTCGCCTCGTCTGTCCGGGCTGTGCCATTGTTTCCGTTTCCCTGCGTCACAGGTTCAGCGGGCGGAGGCATATGAGCAGTCTGCTTCTCTACGTCATTAAGGGCTGTGGGCAGGGCAGGCAGTCTGTCGACTGGAGCCTGTTTCACGGCTGTCATGGGAGCCGGACCCCGGGGTTTGAGCTGGTTGTTGAGGGCGACAAGCGCCATGCCGAGCAGCAGCACGACAGTGAGAAGACCGAGGATAAGCTTGTTCACGCAAAAATTCTCCACTGCGCCAGATCAGGCTCTATTGTAAGAAAATAA
>CAZJPT010000052.1:0-2636 GCA_964547835.1 uncultured Desulfovibrio sp. | reverse complement strand
AATAACTGATTAGATACCTGGTCGTTAATTGAGTTCTTATTTTGAAGCTCCGAATGGTGTGGTTCCACTTTTCGAACTTTCCGGATGGCCATATGATCTGCTTTCCAGTAAAGTATTGACCGCTTCTTCCATTCCTTGCTGACTGGCTTCAACAGATGTACGCCCGCCTCCCGGGCGACGAACACGATTGACAGATGAACGGCTTTCCCTGTCGCCGGAGACCCCGGCTTTTCCCTTGGTGACAGTACAGTGCCCCACCTGGAAAGCTTCGCACACTGCCTGTCCGCCACCCGGCCCGTACTGGTCTGCCAGCATTCCCATAAATAGCCGTTTTTGCTTCTCATTAAGCTCTGCGGCTTCAAATATCGATTTATGGCATCGTGGGAAATCTGTACGGACAGAGTCTTTGCCATCATTGTCTCCAGGTGCATTTTTTCTGAGCATAGTTCGTAATGCCAGAAAAATACGTCAGATGCGGTCTGGTGCCTGAGTTTCCATTCTCCGCGCAACTGTACAACATTTGAGGGGAATGGCAAGATGCCGGCCAGGGACGGCAGCGTCTGCCAGACAGGCCGCCTGCAGCCTGGCGGATGCAGGACGGATTGTTTTTTCTGCGCGGCGTCTGTATACCTTCCCAGGGACGCGCCCTTTCCGGGGCGCGTCATCACCAGTCTGCGTTACAGCTCCTCGCGGAGGAAGTCATGCATGAGTTATCCCTTGCCGTGGGGATGCTGGATATTGCCAGGGACGAGCTTGCAAGGCACGACTGCACGCGGCTTAAGCTGCTGCGCGTGGAAATAGGCGCCATTTCGGGGGTCGTTCCCGAGGCACTGCGCTTTGGCTTTGCAGCGCTTGTCAAAGGCAGCGTGCACGAGGGAGCCAGACTGGACATTGTACGCGTCCCTTTGCGGCTGCGCTGTGGCAGCTGCGGAACCGTTTTTGAGGGCGAAGACGCTGTCGGTGCCCTGACGCCCTGTCCGTCCTGCGGCGAAGTTTTCGGCCATATTGTGCTGGACGGCAAACAGATGCGCATCACATGGCTGGAAGGCGAGTAGTCTGCGTGATTCCGGCTGACATCCCAACGGGAGTACTTTATGGAAATTCCTGTTGTTCGCAATGTGCTTGAGGTCAATGAAAGGTACGCCGCCATCGTGCGCCGATACGTAAAGAACATATTGACACTCAACCTGATCTCCTCTCCTGGCGCCGGGAAGACGACGCTTCTGGAAAGGACGCTGACAGATCTGGCCGGTGAATTCCGCATGGCTGTCATTGAGGGTGATCTGCAGACAGACAACGATGCCCGGCGCGTGGCTGCCACGGGCTGTCGGGCCGTGCAGATCGAAACCGCAGGCGGCTGCCATCTTGACAGCAATCTGGTGCTCAAGGCCATGGAGCATCTGGACCTCGATGACCTGGATATTCTCTTTATCGAGAACGTGGGCAACCTGGTCTGTCCTACGGAATTTGACCTGGGCGAGGATGCCAAGGTCGCCATTCTCTCTGTTGCAGAGGGAGATGACAAGCCTGAGAAATATCCCCTGCTCTTCAACCTGGCAAAGGTCATGCTGCTCAACAAAGTGGACCTTCTGCCCTACGTGAAGTTTGATGTGAACCGCGCCTGCCGCTATGCCCGCCGTCTGAATAAGGATCTCCCTGTCTTCCAGGTGTCTGCCACAAACAGCGAAGGCCTTGACGCCTGGTATGACTGGCTGCGTGCGGCCCTGCGCAGCAAACGCGGGAGCGGAGCTGTCTGAGTCGTTTAAAAGGTCTGCGGCGGCTGCTCTTCGAAAACATAGGCTGACAGGTCCAGAGCTATGGATCCGGTTTCTGGATGCATGGTCAGAGTCAGGATCTGCGTGCTTGTGTCTGGCAGTCTCATCTGGCTGAGGGCCTGCATGAGCGTGCCGGGCACAAACTGCACGATGGCGGCGCCGCGGTTTTGGGAGCGGAAGGCTTTCAGGCACTGCGCCAGAATGTTTTCGCGGTCAGCCTCCCTGTAGGCGGTCATTTCCATGAAAGTGAGCTCGATGCCGGGAAAGGCTGCCTGCCAGGGGACGTAGTGCAGCTTTTTGAGGGCCTTGAGGACCGCTGTGACGTTCTTGTCCGTGAGACGCTGCCTCAGCTCCACGCTCTCGAGCTGAGCGTCGGCCGGAGTGGCTGCGCCATCAGTGCTGGCGTAGAGACGTGCGCTCCAGACAATGCTGGCAAAGCCCATGGAGGCAAGGATGACATCCTCCTCAACGGTACTGTAGTTTTGCAGCAGGTCGCAGACGTCCCGCATGGTCATGCCGGCGTGGAAATTGTCCAGGGAGCAGACTGGTTTGCTTTTCTCCGGAGGCAGCAGGCTCCTGCTCTGTCCCCTGGCGTGTACCGGCATGTCCGTGTCGCCTGTGACAATGAGACAGTCCGCGTGTTCACCACAAAGCGTCAGGCCGGCCACACCGTCAAGAGTGATACCATTCCACCATGCCAGAGTCAGTCCCAGATCAATGCTGATGTCGGACACACCACCAGGGTTTTCCAGCTCATCCGCATCGCCCGGGGCCAGATCCAAGCGGGCATAGCCTGCACCTGCGCCGTTGAGGATGCGGATGGCGATCAGATCCTGACTGCTTTTGTTGGCGAGGAGGAAG
>CAZJPT010000051.1:0-9786 GCA_964547835.1 uncultured Desulfovibrio sp. | reverse complement strand
CACCCTGGATGCCTGGGAAGATCTGGCTGTTGAGCGGTTTGCGGAGATCGTCTTTGGCTAGGATCATGCCGCCGCGGGGACCGCGCAGGGTTTTGTGTGTGGTGGTGGTGACAATGTCGGCCTCGCCAACGGGAGAAGGATGCAGGCCCGCGGCCACAAGACCGGCAATGTGGGCCATGTCCACCATGAGCTTCGCGCCGGTTTCATCAGCGATGGCGCGCATGCGGGCGAAGTCAATGACACGCGGATAGGCGGAGGCGCCGGCCACAATAAGAGCAGGACGAAGCCTGCGGGCTGTCGCGGCCAGCTCATCATAGTCTATGCGGCCGGTTTCCTTGCTGACGCCATAGGATTCCACGTGGAAGAGGCGGCCTGAGAAGTTGACGGGAGAGCCGTGGGTCAGATGCCCGCCATGGGAGAGATTCATGCCCAGGATGGTGTCGCCGGGCTTGAGGACCGAGAAATAAGCGGCCATGTTGGCCTGCGATCCGGAATGAGGCTGGACGTTGACGTACTCGCTGCCGAAGAGCTTTTGGGCACGTTCGATGGCCAGGGTTTCGACTATGTCCACATATTCGCAGCCACCGTAGTAGCGATGTCCCGGGTAGCCTTCCGCGTACTTGTGGGTCATGCACGAGCCCTGAGCCTGGCGGACTGCAGGAGACACAAAGTTCTCAGAAGCGATAAGCTCGAGCTTGCTTATCTGGCGCTCCCCTTCCAGCGTGATGGCACGCGCCACTTCAGGGTCCTGAAAAAGAATTTCTTCCATGGGTGGATCCTCCTGGCATATCGCAACGGTATCGGCCCGCATCCGTTTGGGAAACGTGACCGGATTAAGGCCCCGTCGCATCGGAAAACAGGCTCCGAAACCAGGCGGGACTTTCGCGAAGCGTCAGCGCTGTGAAAAAAAGAAAGCAATCCGGTTTTCCGGATGAGGAAACCGGATTGTCTGCAACAAAAATTCTGGGAGGGAGCGCTTACGCGTTCCACTTTTTAAGCACGATGCTGGCGTTGGTACCGCCAAAGCCAAACGAGTTGCACAGGGCGTATTCGCAGGCCACATGGGCAGCTGTGTTGGCCGTGTAATCGAGATCACACTCAGGGTCTGGATTGTCCAGGTTGATGGTGGGCGGCAGAACATCTTCCTGCAGAGCCAGAGCCGTGAAACATGCCTCGATGCCTCCGGCTGCGCCAAGCAGGTGGCCGGTCATCGACTTGGTGGCGGAAATATGCACGTTTTTCGCATGTTCGCCAAAGACATTCTTCATGGCTCTTGTCTCAATGACGTCGCCCTGTTTGGTAGATGTGGCGTGGGCGTTGACGTGCGTCACCTGCTCCGGAGCGATGCCGGCATCGCTGAGGGCATTGCGCATGGCCCATTCCATGCCTGCGCCATCGGGGGCAGGAGCCGTCATGTGGTAGGCGTCACATGAGGCGCCATAGCCAAGTAGTTCGGCGTAAATGTGCGCCCCGCGCTCCAGGGCGTCCTCAAGGCGCTCAAGCATGAGCAGGCCGCACCCCTCGCCGATTACAAAGCCGTCGCGGTCCGTGTCAAAGGGACGGGAGGCCTTTTCGGGAGTGTCGTTGAAACGGGAGGACAGAGCCTTCATGGCCGTGAAGCCGGCCACTCCAAGGGGAGAAACCGTGGACTCGACACCGCCTGAAATGCAGCAGCGCACGCGTCCGAGAAGGATTTCCGAGAAGGCTGTGCCCAGCGCGTGCGTCGCCGAGGCGCAGGCCGACGTGGTCACCAGGTTGGGTCCCTTGATGCCGTACTTTAACGCAATATCCCCTGGCCCCATGTTGGAGATGAGCATGGGGATCATGAAGGGCGAAATTTTGCTGGGGCCTGATTTGAGGAGCTTCTCGTTATAGGTCTCAATGGTCTTGAGACCTCCGAGTCCCACACCCATGATAACCGCGGTGCTGCGCTCATTTTCGGGCGTGATGACATATCCGGAGTCCTTCATGAGCATAGTTCCGGCTGCTGCCGCGAGCTGAGTAAAGCGGTCCATATGCCGGGCCTGCTTCGCAGTGACATACCTGGTTGGGTCGAAGTCCTTGACCTCACCGGCGACTTTGGAGTCATACCGGGAAGCGTCGAAAAGGGTGATGGGGCCGATACCGGATTCCCCCGCCACCAGACGTTTCCAGGTGGTCGCCATGTCAAGGGCGAGTGGGGTAAGACCGGCAAGACCTGTGATGACTACGCGAGGCCGGGCCATTGCTCCTCCTTGAGGACAGTAAAATTGTGGCGGGAGCCTGCTGGTCCCCCGCCAGTCATTGCGAGCGTATTAGCCTTTCTTGCTTTCGATATAGTTGACAGCGTCCTGGACCTTCTGGATCTTCTGGGCGTCATCATCGGCAATTTCGATATCAAATTCCTCTTCCATGGCCATGATCAGTTCAGTGAGATCCAGCGAATCGGCGCCCAGGTCCTCAACGAAAGAGGCTTCGGGTTTGACTTCGTCGGCGGTCACGCCGAGCTGTTCAATAATGATGTGAGCAACCTTGTCGGCAACTTCAGACATTTTTTCCTCCAGAGGACGGTTGTGTCCGTTCGGTTTTAATGATCACGGGGCCTGTCAGGCCGCGGATTTCAGCAGTACATGCCGCCATTGACGGCCAGCACATGGCCTGTAATATAGGCGGCTTTGGGGGACGCCAGGAAGGACACTGCCTCAGCGACGTCCTGAGCACAACCAAGGCGTTTAAGAGGGATGGCCTCGGTATAGGCTTTGCGCTGTTCCTCGGAAAGCACGGCGGTCATCTCAGTTTCGATGAAACCCGGGGCTACGGCATTGACGCGCACGCCGCGAGCGGCGAGCTCCCTGGCATTGGACTTGGTCAGGCCGATAATACCTGCCTTGCTGGCGCTGTAATTGGCCTGGCCGGCATTGCCCATCTGGCCTACAACCGAGGAAATATTGATGATGCAGCCACAGCGCTTTTTGCTCATAATGCGTGCGGCCTCGCGGCTGGCCACAAAGCAGCCGCGCAGATTGACATTGAGCACTGCGTCAAAGTCCTCGTCCTTCATGCGGATGAGGAAACCGTCCCTGGTAATGCCGGCGTTGTTGATCAGACAGGTAAGGTTGACCTTGTCCTTGACATGATCGCGGAAGAATGCCGCAATGGCCTCAGCGTCGCCTGTGTTGAGGGGCAGGCAGGCAGCTTTGCCGCCGGCAGCGCGGATTTCCTCAACGACGGTCCCGGCCTCGGCGGGGCGGCTTACATAGGTGAGCAAGACCTGATACCCATCGCGGGCCAGCGTCCTGGCAATGGCCCGGCCGATGCCGCGAGAGCCGCCGGTGACGACAGCTGTGGGCGTAGTGTTGTCAAGCGTGTTCAAATGATGCCTCCGTACATTGAGAGTGGCCGCTAGAAGCGGAGCAGGGCACCGCCCCAGGTCAGTCCCGAACCAAATGCCGTGGTGAGGACCAGACTGCCGGAGGCAATCCTGCCTGCAGACCAGGCCTCGGAAAGGGCGATGGGGATGGACGCGGAGGACGTGTTGCCATAGCTGGCGAGATTGGTAAAGACGCGGTCGCTGCTGATGCCAAGGCGGTCGCCGACGGCCTGAACAATGCGTATATTGGCCTGATGAGAGACCACGAGGTTGACGTCGTCGATGCCGTAGCCGTTGCGTTCCAGCAGATCCCTGCAGATGGCAGTCATGTTCCGGACCGCGTACTTGTACGTCTCGCGGCCGTTCATGCGGATAAAGAAACAGCTGTCTACGGGGTCGCCCTTTTTGTAGGCGCATGCCGTACCGCCGCCGACAATAATGAGGTCACGGGCGCTGCCGTCACTGCGACAGTCTACATCCTCAAGGCGGGCCAGGGCGCCCTCGGGACTGGCGCTTACGACCATGGCGCCGGCGCCGTCGCCGAAGAGCACACAGGTGCTGCGGTCCTGCCAGTCTACGCGGCGGGTCATGGCCTCTGCGCAGACGAAAAGAATTTTTGCCCCCGGGTGTTCGCCCAGAAAGGCGCGGCATATCGAGATGCCGTAGATGAATCCGGTACACGCGGCCGAGACGTCAAAGGCCATAACATGGCCGCAGCCTGTATTGGAGGCCACAATACAGGCCATCGAGGGGCTGAGATAGTCCGGCGTGCCTGTAGCCACGATCACGTGCGTAATTTCCTCGGCATTGACTCCGGCAGCCTTCAGAGCCTTGAGTGCTGCCTGGGTGCCCAGATCAGATGCATTCTCGTCGGGCGCGGCCATATGTCTGCAGCTGATACCGGTGCGCGTGCGGATCCATTCGTCACTGGTGTCCACGAAGGTGCTCAACTCGTCGTTGGATATGACTTTGTCAGGCGTATGGTGCGCAAAGGAATGTATGTAGAGTTCTGTCATTAGAATCCTGAATGCCCTGGTCAGAGTGCACGGGAGAACCTGGTCAGCTCCTCATTGGCAAGAATACTGTCGGCAAGGCGTGACACCGTTCCCTTGCGGACAAAGGTCCCGGCCATGCGCACGGCGCTGGTAACAGCCAGGGAGTTGGAACGGCCGTGGCAGACGATGGCCAGATTTTTGAGGCCAAGCAGCGGAGCTCCGCCATATTCGGCGTAGTCGATGGTGCGACGGAACTTCATGAAGGCTCCCTTGGCCAGCAGGGCGCCGATCATGGGCAGCAGGCCCGACATGAAGGTTTTCTTGAGCATGTGGATCAGGGAGATGGCAAGCCCCTCGCTCATCTTGACAACAATATTGCCCACGAAGCCGTCACAGACGATGACGTCAACATCACCAGTGAAGATGTCGCGTCCCTCTGCGTTGCCGACGAAATTCAGGTTACGGGCCATTTTGAGCAGCTCGTAGGCCTCCTTGACCTGCGAGTTGCCCTTGCCCTCCTCTTCGCCAATGGACAGGATGCATACCCTGGGCATGGAGTAGTCGAGAATATCCCTGGCAAAGGCGTCGCCCATGAGCCCGAACTGAAAAAGATGGTAGGGGCGACAGTCCACATTGGCCCCGACGTCGAGCAGGACAACGGGGCTCTTTTCTGTGGGCAGCATGGTGCACAGGGCAGGACGCTCAACGCCGTTGAGACGCCCTATAATGAACATGCCACAGGCCACGGAAGCGCCGGAATGACCGGCGCTGACCACGGCGTCAGCAGCGTTGTCCCTGACAAGCTTGCATCCTATCTGGATGGACGAGTTCTTCTTGCGGCGCAGGACGTCGGCCGGGCGTTCGTTCATGAGCACCACTTCGTCGGCCTGCACAATCTCAAAATCAGCTCCGGTGGTGTCCGTTTTTTCGAGGACAGCCTCTATGCGAGGCCTGTCTCCTACGAGAACAACTTTCAGGTTGTCCTTTCTGGACGCCTCCAGAGCTCCCGGTACCATAACCGGGGCGCCGAAGTCGCCACCCATGGCGTCGACTGCGATGATAGGGCGCTCGCTCATGTTGCGTGCTCCGACCAGGATCCGTCTGGCAGCGCATCTGGGATGTAACCGTCCCGGAGATGACCCTGTCGCTGTCAGGAAAGAGTCCTGCTGTTGTTCAAACACCCACGTCACGGCGCCGGACACAGTCCAGCTACTTTGCCGCTTCAGTGGTCACACCGAGAACGGTGCGCAGGCCGGCGTACTCAGCGGGGAGCTCGTTGCCTCTGTATATGTTGCAGTTGGGGCACACGCGGTGGGGAAGTGTAGGCTCGCCGCAGGAGCAGTATATGACGGATGGCTTGGCCACGCGGTCGTGGGAGCGGCGCATCCCCTTGCGGGAGCGGGATTTTTTGTTCTGTTGAACAGCCATTGGAGAATCTCCTGAAATGTTGAACACGTCGCCTGGAGCTGCAGAAGCATCCGGGCGGACAGGTACGCAATAATAGAAGCCCCCGAGTAAGACGGGGGTGTTTTCAAAGAAAGTGCTCTATAGCAGAAGACCACTCTTCTGTCTATGTTTTTTCCACCTTCAGACCTCGCAGGACAGCCAGTCTTGGATCCCCTTCCCAGGCATGGCAACCGCAGGGGCCTTCATTGAGATCGGCTCCGCAGTGCGGGCACAGGCCCTTGCACTCTTCGGAACACAGAGGCGTTTGTGGCAGGGCCAGGACGAATTCCTCCCAGGCTATGGCCGCCAGATTCAAAAAGGGCATGCCGTTGTCGATGACCACGAAATGCTCTTCCGCATGTATGTCCTGCGCCTCTCCCTCATCAGGAAGTTCGATGTACTCCTCAAAGGATGCGTCCAGGCTCTGGGTGCAGTCTGCGGCGCAGCGTGAGCAGGGCATAACCACAGGGCAGCGCAGATGGCCGCGCACAAGCCAGCCCCGATCCAGGGGAAGGGCGCTTACGCGCATTTCGGGGCTGCCTTCAAGGCGGCAGTTGAGGCCGAGCTCCGTACAGGGCTTCTTCCAGAGGTCTGTGTCATTTACAGTCCAGGATTTGCCGTCCGGGGGCAGGTCGCGCAGCGGCACGTGAAATTGATTCCTGGTAAGCATATATCCCTCCACACGCGGTGCGGGCAGGTGACCTGGGATGTGGCTCTGCAGATCCCTTTGGCGTCCGTTCAAGCAAAAATCAGCAGCAGGGCCATGGTCACGAAGATGGCTGCACAGGCCTTGTTGAGAATGATCTGGGCGCGGTCGCTCTGATTGAATCTGGAGAAGATTTTTCCGGCCAGCACCGATGTGGTGCCGAAGGCTGTCAATGTGCCGAGCATGAAGATCAGGCCCAGTTGAAAACACTGCAATCCGGCGCTGCCTAGTTCGGGCTTGCAGAACTGGGGCAGCATGGCCAGAAAGAAAACAGTCACCTTGGGATTGGTGACGTTCATGATGATACCCCGCCTGTAGAGTGCGGCATAGCCCGCAAAAGGCGGCTTTTCCCCGCCGGCACGCATGGCGCCGGCGCGCCACGAGAGCCAGGCCAGATAGAGCAGGTAGGCAGCGCCGCAGAAGAGCACGACCTGGAAGGCCAGGGGCGACGCCAGGATGATGGCGGCCACGCCCACAGACACCAGGGTGGTGTGAAAGCACAGCCCGGTAAGCAGGCCGCACATGGTGGCCAGGCCGGCGCGGGTGCCGTGCACGGCCGACTGCGTCAGCACAAAGACAATGTCCGGACCAGGGGCGAAGCCCAGCAGAATGGATGCGCAGAAAAAGGAAATAGCCGTTTCAAGTTCAATCATCGCAAAGTTCTACGGAAAGCAGGAAGGAAATTTTGGCACTGGCCCCGAGGCGCTTGACACGTGCTTCGAGCCGCTGGGCCTGACGCCGTGAAACGCAGGTTCTGGCCGCCACCAGAGTAACAGGCCGGCGCGCTGCCGTGTATCGGGCGCCACCTGCGAGCAGGCCGTTGTGCTGGCGCACACGCCGCTCGGGATCCGTGGTGCTGCCGCAATAGAGACTGCCATCACGGCAGCGCACCAGATAGACATTCCAGGCAGGCTTCACGAGGCGAGCCAGGATACCAGCAGGAGGTTGATGCCCCATGCGACGATGAGCTGCAGCCAGAAGTTTGGGAAACCACCATATATTACAAGAAGGACAGTATAGTAGGCGCGCAGAGGTATGCTGATAACGTGGAAAACAAAGAATCCCAGGGCAGCGAGCACGCCCCATTTGAAGAGACAGAAAAAGAAGAGGATGATGGATATCAATGTGCTCGGAGTCATTCCAACATCATACGACGTGTAACTCCAGGCACGCCCGAAGCTGTAAGGCTGCCCCCCTTTTCCTTTGAATGTATAACGCTCAAAACGCGCTTTGCGATTTCCCGGAACGTCCTTGACGACTTCTGCATCCACGACATCCCTGAAGTCTTCTTGATTGTTCATGCTTGAATCTCCTTCCCTGACTGCGGCAAGCTGCGGATCACCCGGCAAGAGATTGTCGGCGTCAGCCCGACACGGAAAATGCGCAAAGCTTCGTATGGCGGGTAAAGCCCCCGCGCACGTTCAGTATACGGTGCCAGTGTCACAGCGACAAGGGGGGGATTTTGGGAAGACGGGCCTGTGACCGCAGTGTCCTTAGAGCTGCAGGGCGTCGTCATCCTCCACGGCACCATCCTCGTCGACCAGCTCTTCTTGAGCGCGGGGTGGTTCGGACAGGCAGTCCTCTCCGTTCTCACAGAATTTCCAATCCTTGATAGTGAGTTCAGGCGAGTCCAGCCCATGACGAGTTTCCATGCGAAGGGTATAGACAATGCGAATGGTTTTGCCCACTACGCCGACTGTAAGCCTGTCGGCCATACCCCAGCCCTTAGCATGCAGGAAGTGCCCGTCCATGGTGTCCCTGAGGTTCAGATCCACGCTGTCGTGTCTTGCGCGGAAGGTGGTGCGGCCCATCACTTCCAGGGGATTGGAGAGAAAAACAGGCTCGCCGTTGCCAGGACCAAAGGGTTCCATCATGCGCAGCTCGCGCAGATGCACAGGCGAAGCGGCATCCTTGAAGCCGAGCACGCGGTCTATCCAGATGATCTGCTCGCCAGGACTCTGCAGGCGCTTGCGTGTGGCTTCCTGGAAGTCTTTGCGGAATGCCTCCAGATAGCCCGGCAGAATACGCACACCGGCAGCCTGGCGATGGCCGCCGAAGGCCAGCAGGTGATGTGTGATGCCGGAAAGGCAGTCGTAGAGATCGAAGCCTGGCACGGAACGTCCTGAGCCCTTGAGGGTGTCCTTGTCGTCGCAGATGATGATGCAGGGGACGTGGAATTCCTCGATAATGCGTGTGGCGACAATGCCGATGATGCCCGGGTGCCACTGTTTGCCGTAAAGCACAAGGCCGCAGTCTGGATTTTCGCGCAGGTGCTCCTCAGCCTGGGAGCGGGCCTGTTCCAGGATGATGTGCTCGGTGTCGCGGCGTGTGGTATTGAGTTCGTCCAGCTGTCTGGCCAGCGCCAGACTTTCATTGTAATCGCGGCTGCGCAAAAGCTGCAGGGCTACACGGGCATGCTTCATGCGGCCTGCGGCATTGATGCGCGGGGCGAGCTTGAAACTCACCTGCGAGGCCGAGACCGGGGAACGGGGATTCATGCCCGAGACGAATTTGAGGGCGGTGATGCCGGGGCGCATGGGATGCATCATGCGGCCAAGGCCGGCGCGCACCAGGATGCGGTTCTGGCCTGTGACGCGCATGACATCGGCCAGCGTTCCCAGGGCCACCAGATCCAGCACATTGTCCATGACAAAGCGACGGCCCGTGTACTTTTGCAGACGTGCGTTGACTGCGGCCATGAGGAAGAAGGCCACGCCTACGCCGGCCAGGTGCGGACACGGAACCTTGTCCGGATCGCCCATGCGCGGGTTGAAGATCATGGTGGCCGGGGGCAGGGGATCGGGCGGCAGGTGATGATCCGAGACAACCACGTCCATGCCCAGCTCCCTGGCCCTGGTAATGGCCTTCACGTCGGCAATGCCAGAATCTACAGAGAGCAGTACTTCACAGCCGAGCTTGTGCAGGTGCTCAATGCAGGGCACATTGATGCCGTAGCCCTCGGTGTGGCGGTCAGGGATGTGCCACAAGGCCCGCATGCCGTGGAAGTTCAGTACTTCCAGGACAAGAGCCGTGGAGGTAGTGCCGTCGACATCATAGTCACCCCAGATCACAAGTTTTTTGCCGTCGACCAGGGACTTGACCAGAAAGTCCGCAGCCTCGGGGATCTGAGGCCAGAGTTCGGGATTGACAAGACCGCTGAGGCGCGCATCGAGGTAGGTGTTTATCTCATCCCGTGTCCTCAGACCGCGGCGCCATAAAATGTCCTGGAGAAAGGCAGAGATGGACAGGCTCTCTCCTTCCATCCGCGAGGGGGCCGGGCCGTCGTTACG
>CAZJPT010000050.1:0-9840 GCA_964547835.1 uncultured Desulfovibrio sp. | reverse complement strand
CACGTACGGATCTGCGCGGGGGGCGCTCAGTAATGGGCGTCCCTACCGCACCACTTGTACTCCTTCCTGTCTGCGTCTTTGCAGACGCCGTACCCGGCCTGGAAGTTACCTGCGGGCGTTCATTCCTGGTCCTGCAATTGGCGTCTGATTTTCTCATTCCTTGTCCAGTGACGCAGCCGGTTTGACACATTTCGCAACGGCATTGGAGAAAATCCCCTTGCGCATTGGTTTAAATTCGGGCAGCCGTGGCTCCCAGAAGGCTACCAGAGAACCCTTCGCAGGCACACCGCGCTCGCCCTTGACGAAAAGGCACTCTGTAAGCCCGGCCCGTTGCTTGTCCACGATGACTTTGCCGAGACGTTGCAGCGTAGCATCGTAACAGACAAAGGATGTGCCCGAAATCTCGCGGATACCAGTGACCACGTGTACACGCATAAGCTCGCCGTCGGGATATACCTTAAATACCTCGGCCAAGCCCATGTCACGCAGCATTTTGTTAAGGCGCACCCCCAGACGGATACAGCCAAGAGCGCAGCCGATACCTGTAGCAAGAAAGAAGGCCGTCACCCAAAACGGATTCCAGCCAGTGATGCGCCGTACAAGAGACAGAGAGCGGGCATTTTCCTCGTCAACGGAACGAGAGACGCTGACTGTGTAGGTCTGGTACGTAGACGAGGGCTGTCCGGCGACGCCTACGGCAAGGCCATACGTACCACTTGGGGCCGTCTCGCTCACGTGTACTGTCCCGCGCCACATGCCTGTACCAAACCAGTAGCTGGAGAAAAAACCGCCGAACTCAAAGGAAACTGGCGCGTCCACAGGAATAGGGAAGGCGCGCATGCCGCTTTCGTCCGGCACTGCTGAACCCATGGGACCGGAGATGGGTTCAGATGTACCGGCAAGCATTTCCAGTCGATAGCTGCCGCCGCCAAGCATGCGCGACAAAAGTCCGTCCACCAAAACAGCCATGCCTATGATCAGCAGACAGGCCGCCATGATGCCGGCCGTCCGCAATCGTACACGGCCCTGGCTATAGAGCTTCCAGTCGTTGGTTTCCACCAGAGGGGAGTAGGAATCCGCAGTATCCATGCTGTCCTCGTCTGAGACAATGTCCTGCCACAGCCTGCAGACATCTGCAGACTGATATCCGGCCAGAAGTGCGCCCCAAGACGCACTCTGCTGTCGCCAGAAAGATGAAGGCCATGCCATTTCTGATAATGTTTGTTTCCCGGTTGGACAAGGGCGCAGGGATGGTAAAAATGCCCCTCGTGGCGAATAATGGACAGGAGTTTGCCGTACCTTCACAAGTTTCTTCCTTCATCAGGGCCATTGCGGGGAGTTTTGCTTTCCTCGAGCCTGTACTCCAGGGATTGTCCGCATTTGATTTCGAAAAAAAAACAAAGGCCCGGCTACCCATCTTGTGAGTCTGCCAGCCCAGTGTTCAGTATCACAGCTGCCAAGCGACAACAGAAAATAACACACAAAAAAAGGTCAGTGGAGGAAAACTCCCTGACCTGTTGCACTTTGGGTTGACCGGCACCATCCCGGCGCAGACACCCTATTCCTGACGCTGTGGACGCAGGAGTGCCAGCTGCGGTGCAGCGATTTTCCAGCGTACGATACAGCGTTTTTTCTGTCCGGGCAGAAGCACCATGCTTTCGTCCCTGTCTGCAAGCGTGGCGCGAACATGGTAGCACAATTTGCGGGCAGCAAACCATACCACAACTGTGATGCCGAAGAACCACTGACAGAAGACCAGGAGACTCTCACCTGGATGCAGATACGCCATGTACATGGCCACTACAATGGCGGCCAGGGTCAGAACATTGGCGGCTACACGTATAATGATGAGACGGATGCTTCTTTTATACGCATTGTTCATGAGAATCTCCTTTATGTAGGGGCTTTCCGCTAACGGAAAGCCCCTTGCGGACACACTTATCTCTTGAAGATATTGGTCTTGGTAACGTTCATTAAGCGCAGGGCCTGATGCTTCGCATTCTCCTTATAGTAGATGCGGATTTCATCGCCAGCTTCCCAGGTGGACGCGGGCAAATCAATATACTCAGCCGGCACCTTGAAGGTCACGATTTCCTGCAGGCGGCGGGAATACTCGGTCACAGTACCCTGTTCCTTGTCGATAATAGGATACTTTACATCCTTGACCTTGGGATTGTGGCTTGCCACACCCTTTTGGATGTCCGTGAATTCAACAGGCACGTTGACCAGCTCGCCATTGAGATACAGGGTAATCAGATTTTTTTCCTGGTCGATCATTACGCGGCCACCAGGAGTAGGCAGAGGTCCGATTTCATCAGGATCGGCGGGCAGGGTGTAGTTCATGATGCCACCGGTGTACGACGGATTCTCTACGTCGTGTTTCACATCAAGAACAAGGGTAAAGGTTTGCTTGTCGGGATCAAACGCCACACAGCGTCCCTGTTCCACCTGTCCGAATTCGCAGGCAGCCAGGCTCAGACAGAAGACGAACAGCGCTATAAGCTTAAGGAAAGTCGTTCTCATGGTTGTCCTCCTTCTAATTCCCTGCCTGCTTCTTCTCGGCAAGTTCCTGGCAGGCACCCCTCACCATGCGGATGGCGATGTAGGCGGAGATGCAGGTCACGAAACCGAGCACCACGACGGTGGCGAGGCCGTTGATGAAACCGGCGTAGTTGGGGAAGTAGGGCTGGATGAGCTTTAAGAAGACGGACGCCAGGCAGCCGAGAACGGCGCAGCCGAAGGCCAGACGGATGCCGTAGCCCTTGATGTACTTGGTGGCGACAGCGCCAATCTGGGCGCCGATGGCAGCGCCTACCAGCATAATGAGGGCGGCGACCAGCTCGGTGCGTCCCTTCAGCGTGTAGGTGGCGGCACCATACAGACCGGAGATGGCAACTTCAAAGAGGTCCGTGCCCACCGCGATATGGGTCGGGCAGCCAACGAGGTAAACCAGGGCGGGCATGCGGATCAGGCCGCCGCCGATGCCCAGGATGCCGGCCAGCATGCCGGTGGCAAAGGACACGGTGATGGGCAGCCAGGCAGAGCAGTAGATACCGGCCTGATAGAAGTGCACCATCGGGGGGATCTTGATGGCATGCAGACGCGTGGCCCAGTCAATGCCGGTTTCCTTCTCACCAAGAGACTCGCCGCGTGCTGCGGCCTCACGTTCCTTGCGCTTGCGTGCGGCGATATCATGGAAGACCATCCAGGACAGCAGCACCAGCAGCACAACGTACAGCCAGCGCACCACCTGGTCGACGCTGCCCAGGCGCTCAAGCTGCATGACTATCTGGGCGCCGATTTCCATACCGATAACTGTACCGGCCAGCATGGTGATGCCCAGTTTGTAGTCAACGTTGCCAAAGCGACCATGACGCATGGTGGAAATCAGAGATTTACCGGCCATGTGCGCCACGTCCGTACCAATGGCGAAAGCCATGGGGAAGCCGAGAATGTTAAGACCGGGGGTAACCATCCAGGCACCGCCCATACCGAAGAAGCCGCCGATGATGCCAACGCCAAGACCCAGAATAATGAGGCCTGGCCAGAATATCGTACAGCCGGAAATGGGCATCAGAACGTACAGAAAATCCATAACATCCTCCTTACTCAGCGGCCTTGCGGTGCTTGAGGTCAATACCGATATGCGACATGACAAGGTCGGCCAGGATACCGAAGAAGCAGCCGATAATCGGAATAATGATGATGGTCAGGATCATGAAGTACAGATGACTGTCGTTGTACATCTGGGCCCACCAGAGCATGAGACCTTCAAGCTTTCTGGTGTCGGCGACGATAACGACATTGGCTGCTTCCTTGGCTGCCTGCGCCGCAGAGGGCGCCAAAAGCATCAGTGTAGCGAAGCAACCCATCAACCACAGACTGATTTTTCTCAGCTTTGTCATGACTCACTCCTTGGTCAGTGTGATCTGAGGGATGTTGTTGTCGATGTGAAGAATTGCCCAAACTCTTCGAGCGGTATAAGCATATTCTATGCCGTTGCGCGAATGCTTACTCGACACAGCCATGCGAGCTGAGAGGAGATCGGTCACAACGTTCTGTTAATCCAGCCTGATTCAAATTGTCCAGGCATCATGTTTTCCTTCGCTTCAACGGCGTTCCGCTCAATCGAATTGCGCTTTTTTTCACAAATCTTGCCTTTCAGGCTTGTGATGCACCCTGGCAACCCGCAAGAAACTACCCCCTGCCACACGCCAGATCTCGATCTTTCCCGTCATTTCCGGAGCTTGCCTGCTCCAGGAACATATTGCGCGACGCAGGGGTTTCTTGCGCGCTTCCCTTGTTTGCGTGATTTCCTTATATCGCAGGCACCGTGCTTGCAGCATGTCGCACTGCTCAAAGTAGTATCCGAATAACACTGGTAGTTTTCGTGCAACGTCCTGCTCTTTGCCTGCATGGCATTCCACATGAAGCACGAGACCTTGCGCGATTTCTCTCCTCATGCTCCTGTCCTGCGCCTTGCGCTCGCATTCATGGAAAAGCGCAGTGTGGAAACCCTGCTATTTCTCTTTTTTTTCGATAGTTGTGCGTCTTTCTTCCCCTTTTACGCGTTCATTTTGTGAAAAAAGTTGCCTGTGCATGCACTTTGTGATAAAAAGGCTGTAATGCACCTTATCTGGAGTGCTGCATGTCAGAATTGCCCTTCTCTCCCAGACATTTCAGCCTCAATCCTTTTGCTCATTTTCCTCAGATGGGACTTGGCAAAAGGCTGGCTTTGCATTTTCTTCCGGTGCCGCTTCTAGTTGCTGTCGGACTCTTCGCCTTTACCTATCATCAGGTACAGGGGACACTGTCCACATCAATGGCGGAAGTGTCCTCTGTCGGCGTGCATGCCATGGGGCAGGCGCTCTCGCAGCTGATGCTTGAGACGCGAAATCAAATCGCAACACTGGCCTCCGGTTCGACGACAGTTGATGAATTGCGCCAGCGCTTGCGGCGGCGTACGCACAGGCTCCTTGCTATGGGCGACAACCGCCTGCGTGAAGTCGCCTTTTCCGGCACGGGCCAGTATGCAGACACAAGGTATCTGTGGATTACCAGCAGGGGGCAGATTTTTGATATCGATCCTGAGTCTCTGTCCGTACTCAACAACTCGGCACTGCATTTCAATATCACGCCGGGTGAACACGAAATTTTGCTCAGTCAGCCGGTAGATGTGACGTATCCGGCCGTTTCTGATGAAAACAACAAGGCCAGAACGGTCAATATGCAGGTCGTCCGCTTCACGGCTCCCGTGACCTTGAGTGACGGTACCTTTGCCGGGTATCTGGTGCTCTCTCTTGATTTGCAGGCGCTGCGTCAGTGTATTGCCTCACTGTCAATGGACGATGCCATAGGGAACACGCCTTCAGTTCTGTTTGTCGATCGCGAAGGCTGGATGCTTTTCCAGATGCGACTTGACGGTACAACGGATGTGAGTTCGCTGGACAGTGCTCGTGCGGGGCAGAAGGGCACCTTTGATCGGGTTGGTTTCAGTCAGGCCTTCAGGCCAAACCCTGAATACTACGGCTACTGGACGATGATTAACGACCTTCGCAGCGGCAAGACCGGCCAATTTTTCACAAGCGCCATGCCGTGGAACGAAGGCGACGGTGCGCCGGACACGGTGAGCTATGCACCGGTGCGCTACGTCAGCGGTCATGGAGCCGAGCCTGTCACACTGGGTGGCGTTGTCATTCTGGACACCAGTTTCGCAGGTACGGCCCTGGGCAGTCAGCTGCGCCATATCTGGCTTGGGGCCTGCTGTCTTGCACTGGTACTCATGATGATTGCCTGCTGGCGTATTGCCCGCGCCCAGAGACGTTTTATGGACCTGCTTGCCGCGGACGTGGAAAATGCCGCTGAAAAGAGCATCACCACTCCTCTGCCCGAGCGCACGGAACCGTCAGAACTATTTACCCTGCGCCACGGCATCAATGAAATTCTGAAGCAAAAACGTGCTCTCGAGGATGAGCTCGACGCCCTGGACAATTTAGAGTGTGCCCGAGTGCTCGAGGAAGAGGTACGCAACATGCCCCGCGACGTGGACGTTCCGAAGGACGGCATCATCGGGGTCAGCCGCGAGATTAACCTTGTGCGCGAAGACATACGCCGCGCCGCTTCATCTTCTGAAGACGTACTCATCATGGGTGAGACTGGTACGGGCAAGGAACTTATCAGTCACGCCATACACAATCTTTCCTCACGTCGTGACGGCCCCTTCATCACCATTAACTGCGGCGCTCTTGATGAATCGCTGCTCATGGACATCTTGTTTGGACACGTCAAGGGAGCCTATACCGGTTCCCCTGATTCTCGCAAAGGCGCTTTTCTCGCAGCCTGTGGCGGAACGCTCATGCTTGACGAGGTGGGAACGGCCTCACCCAAGGTACAAACTGCTTTGCTGCGGGCTCTTTCCGAGCGATGTATTTATCCTCTGGGCAGCGACACCAAAGTCCCCTTTGACACCAGGGTCATTGCTGCCACCAATGCTGATCTTCAGGCCGATGTGGCCGAGGGTAAATTCCGCCAGGATCTTTACTTTCGTCTGGCCGTCATCACTATTCGTACGCCTCCCCTGCGGCAGCGCAAGAGAGACATACCGTATCTTATTGTGGCATTCTTGAAGCAGAACCTGCAGAACTCAAGCACACAGCGCCACGAACCGGGCATCAGCAGAGGCGCGTTAAGCCGGCTCATGCACTATCACTGGCCCGGTAACATCCGCGAGCTGCGCAACGTTATCAACCGCGCTCTTGCCTTCTGTGATGGAAAGCTTATCCAGTCGACCCATCTGCGCCTGGGCGAGGAGCACGCGGCAGCACAGGAACGCATCGTGGAAGAGTGCAAAATCGATTTACGCAAAAACGAAGAGGTGCAGCGAGACGAAACGCTCCGGTCGACCACGACCCCTGCTGCCAGCAAAAGCGAATTGGAGTCGCGAGAAAGCATGTTCTGGTCGACAACGGACCCTGCTGCCAACTTTGAGACGGACATCACCAGTACACCATCTGGCCGCAAGGGACGTGAGCTCTCCGGTCGTCTCGACCGCATTCTTCCACAGCTGTGCAAGGCAGGTGAGTTTTCGCGCAAAGACTATCAGGAAATTGCCAGAGTGAGCATGCGCACGGCCCAGTACGACCTGCAGGAACTGCAGAATGCGGGACTTGTGCAGCGCATTGGTCGAGCCCGTACCCAGCGCTATGTCATCATCAACACAACTGACAACAACGCCTGATGACAGACGACTGCGCAAGGCTGTCTCAGGACAGACTCAACGTTTCCGAAAAGCAGTGCCTGGGCCATCCCGAGACCAGGGAGCGCGTTAACCTCAGGCCCCCTTTGCAGCAAGAACAACACAACAGCCTGACTGTTACAATAGTTTCACACACCGTTGTTTGAAGAACATTTCCTCACTCGGGCAACAGAGGAACACCATGGACAGATATGCTCTGTTTGAGTCCGACACTATTTCTGCGTCCTGCCTCGTTATGCTTCGCATGGGAGGGTTGCGACACGTTCTCCTGTATCTGAACGACATGCTGCGGTACTCGAGACCCGTTGACAGGATCAACGCACTCTTCTGCTCTCACGACGGAAACAGCGTTATTTCTCTCGCTGATACGGGAATAGTGAGTATTTCAAACAAAAAAAGTCTGCATGGCAGTATCAGCATTCTCGAACCCGATCGCCTGACGGAAGGTGTGGTTCTCGGCGACCTGCGTCCATTCCAGAAGCAGGAAATAGCCAGACGTGATACTAAAAATGAAATACCGTACCTGCATTATCGATCCATGCTGCGTCTTCCTCTGTTTCATACGGCGGACGGCGTTCTCCTGCTAAACTGCTGGTCCAATGAGCCCGAAGCCTTCTCCATGGAGGATATGGACGAATTAGGCAGAACACTTGAACCAATTGCTGATGAACTCAGGAACAAATTTGCCGACCTGTACCTGCACGGAACAACACCTCAGGTTATACAAAAGCTTCAGGGACAGGATAAGATCAATCTGTGTCCTGGTCTTGTGCATGTCAGTGAGATAGCGAAGAAGGCAGCCAGAGCGGACTGCCCAATCCTTGTTCTTGGGGAGACAGGGGTTGGCAAGGAAGCCGTCGTCGACATGATACATGAGCTTTCTGCAAGGAATAAAGGGCCATTCATCAAGGTAAACTGCGGTGCAATTCCGGAAGGGCTGCTTGACAGTGAGCTGTTCGGTCATGAAAGAGGTGCCTTTACCGGAGCGGTTGCTTCCAGGCCGGGTTTTTTTGAGATGGCTGAAGGCGGGACGCTCTTTCTTGATGAGATAGGGGAAATGCCTTTGTCTGTGCAGGTGCGCCTGCTCAGAGTTCTTGAATGCGACATTGTACGTCGGATTGGAAGCAGTAGATTCATCCCTGTAAATGTGCGCATTATTGGCGCAACGAACAGCGATCTGCTCAAAAGGGTCGCTGAGGGAAGCTTCCGCCAGGACTTATGGTTCAGGTTATCAACCTTTCCGGTGGAAATCCCCCCACTGCGGCAACGGAAAGGAGATATCCCTCATCTCGTGCATTATTTTGTCAAATCTCTCAGCCATAAAATGGGGTTGCCTTTCGTGCCGAAGCTTGGGCACGGAGAATTGAATACCCTGTACAACCATGAGTGGCCAGGAAATGTCCGTGAATTGGAACACGTGGTAGAAAGGGCTATGCTGGATCTGAGTCGGGAGGATGCATCACAGCCTCTGGTATTTAAAATCTCCCATGTTCCGCAACCGATTGCTTTGAACCAGTCTGAAGACAAGTGTGACACAGCTCCCAAAGCAAGAGACGAACACCAGGACCTGGAAGAAGGATGGCCGACCTTGCGTGAGCTTGAGGACCGTTATATCCGCAAGGTCTTGCAGCACTGTGGCGGAAAACTCACCGGCTCAAATTCTGCAACGACAATTCTGGATATACATTATACAACGCTTAAGGCAAGAATGAATAAGATGCACAAGAGTGAGCATTAATCCTCCTGGTAGTGCAGGATGATCCGTGACAAGAAGCCCGTCAAGGAAACGCTTTGCATACTCCGGGGACAAATACAAAGTTCCTCTCTCTGCCCCAGGCGACATGGCCCTCGAGGACAGAGAGGGGAATCGACCTTTAGATTGCCATTGTTGATAATGCCCCATGCCATGAAGTCCGGCCATCAGGCAACTGTGCAGCATATTTGTCAGCCACCGCGCCGGATCTGCTTGCTGACCTGCCCATGCGTCCTGCAACCTTCACCCACCGGTTTCATGGGACACAGCTGGCTCACAACACATAGCCGTTATCATTCAAGCTCCAGCACAAATCTAACTTAACAGCTGGCAGCCTTTTCTACATAAGGCCAAGCGGCTTCGCTATTACCAGCATGACAAGCGTCATGACAATCACCCAGAAAACGGACAGGACAAGACCTGGCTTGCACATATCCGTCATCTTATAGAAACCAGCGTTATAGGTAATCAACGGAACCGGATCCAGTGGCAATATCAGCGCAGCGGAGACACTGAAACCGAGAGGTATCGCCAGCATTGAAGGGTTAATGCCAATTGTCGTTGAAAGAGCGACAAGAGCCGGGACCATAACGGCGACAAGGGCAGTATTGACGGGCACAAGGAGATGAACGACCACGGTGAAGAATGAGATAATCGCAATCATACTCCACAGGGGCAGATCGCTAATCCCGCTTAGACAATTCGAGGCAATCCAGGACGCAGCCCCCTGCTCCCACAAGAGAACGCCCAGGGAGTTGGATGCGCCAATTACCATGAGCACATCCCAACCTATTTTATTCTTGTCCTCCTTCCAGTCTATCAAATCCACGCC
>CAZJPT010000049.1:0-9910 GCA_964547835.1 uncultured Desulfovibrio sp. | reverse complement strand
AAGCCGCTCTCGTCGAAGTTCACCTTGGCGTCCACTGCCACCAGGTCGCCGGCAGCGTTGACAGCAAGGGGATTGACTTCCACCAGCACGGCATCCTTTTCCACGGCCATGCGGATCAGGTTCTGGATAATCTTCACGCCCTGCCCTACCTGCTTGGGGGTAAGGCCGCAGCCAAAGAGCAGCTGCCTGGCCTGGAAGGGCCATATGTGATGGCCGCCGTCCAGACGGGTAGTGAAGATGCGCTCTGGGGTTTCCTCAGCAACGGCCTCAATGTCCATACCGCCCGAGGGGGAGGCCATGACAGTGAGCACGCCGTTCGTGCGGTCAAGTACAACAGCCAGGTAGAGTTCGCTAGCGATCTCCGAGCCGTTCTCTACCCATACCTTGTGCACTTTCTTGCCCTGTGCGCCGGTCTGCTTGGTGATCAGCGTCATGCCGATAATGGCTTTGGCTGCGGCCTCCACCTCTTCGACACTGCGGCAGACCTTGACGCCGCCGGCCTTGCCGCGACCGCCGGCATGTACCTGTGCCTTGACGACCCAGACAGGACCAGGAAGGCTCTTGGCGACTTCCACTGCCTCAGCCGGGGTCATGGCCAGACCGCCGTCCTGCACCGGGATACCGTAGGCGCGGAAAAGTTCCTTGGCCTGATACTCATGAATATTCATAGGGATTCCTCTTGAATAAAGGCGTTCGTCGTCCTAACTACTTGCTCGCCTCAAATTCCCTGGCCATGCGGCTGCCCATTTCCAGGGCTTCCTCGTTGGCCGCGTGGAAAGCGGGCGCGAAGCGGCTCTTCAGACACGCCTTGACGGCGTCCAGGCTGACTACCTTGGTCAGCTCGAGCAGAGCGCCCAGCACGCAGATATTGAAGACCTGCGGCTTGTGGAAGCGCTCGATGACGTTATGGAACATGGGCAGGCCCACGTAATTGGCGTCCATCTTTCTGGAAGGCTGCACCAGGTCACTGTCAAAGAGGAACAGACCATTGGGCTTAATGTGTGTCAGGTACTTGTTGCTGGCCTCATTGGTCAGGGCAACAAAGTAGTTCGCGTGATGGACTTTGGGGTAGAGGATGGGCTCGTCAGAGATGATGACGTCTGAACGAGTGGCGCCGCCGCGGGCCTCCGGGCCGTAGCTCTGGGACTGCAGAGCCGTGCGGTTTTCGTAGAGGGCCGCCGCCTGGGCGAGAATGATGGCCATGGTAATGACGCCCTGACCACCGGATCCGGAAAGAAGAAACAAACTTGTCATTACTTGCCTCCGCTCTGCACCCTGGCGATGAGCTTACCGTATTCTTCGCAGTATTCGGGAGCTTCCTGCTGGACGAAGATACCACGGGGAATCAGGTTCGGATTCTCCTCAATCTTCTTCGAGCCCAGAGGCGCGGTGTTGTCCTTGTACCACTGCAGCATTTCCACAGGTCCGCCGTACTTGTTCTTGCGTCCGAAATACGTGGGGCACTGGGTAAGGATTTCCACTACGGAGAAGCCCTTGTGCTGATGGGCCTTCTTGATGAGGTTGACCACTTCCTTCACATGGAAGGCGGTGGTTCTGGCCACGAAGGTGGCGCCGGCGCCGCTGGCCAGCTTGACCACGTCGAATTCGGGGTCAATGTTGCCGTAGGGAGCCGTGGTGGCCTTGATGCCCTTGCCGGATTCAGGCGAGAACTGGCCGCCGGTCATGCCGTAGATACGGTTGTTCATGATGATGGCGGTAATGTCGATATTGCGGCGGCAGGCGTGAATGAAATGGTTGCCGCCGATGGCCGTGGCGTCACCGTCGCCCATGGGCACGAAAACGGACACTTCAGGACGGGCCATCTTCAGCCCAGTGGCGAAGGCCAGTGCGCGGCCGTGCAGGGTGTGCATGCTGTGGAAGTCCACGTAGCCGGAGATACGGGCCGAGCAGCCGATACCGGACACCATGCAGAGATTTTTCTGAGGAATCTGCAAGTCATTTACGGCGTGCAGAAGTCCGTTGAGCACGATGCCGTGTCCGCAGCCAGGACACCAGATGTGCGGAAAGAAACGCTGGCGAATAAGATGATTGATACTCATTACAGACCCCTCCCCTGCAGGAAGCGCACCGACTTGCCGATATCAGCCGGAGTGACCAGCTTGCCGTCGATTCTGTTGGCAAGGAAGACGCGCTGCGGATCGTCAATGTTCGCCTGCACAACGGAACAAAACTGGCCCAAGTTCATTTCCACGACGATGATGGCGCTGGCGTTTTTCGTCTTTTCGCGCACCAGTTCCTTGGGGAAGGGCCACAGGGTCTGCAGTTCAAGCAGGCCGACCTTCTCGCCACGCTGACGGCGGTCATAAGCGTACTGGCGAGCGCTGCGAGCCGAGGAGCCGTAGGAGATGAGGACGATTTCGGCATCGTCCATGAAATCTTCCTTCCAGCGGGCAAGACTGTTGGCGCGGTTCTCGATCTTGTCGTAGAGGTGTCTGTTGAGGTTTTCAATAATCTCGCCGTTCTGGGTAGGGAATCCCCAGATGTCATGGTGAAGACCAGTGACGTTGAAGCGGTGATCGCCGCCGAAGGAGGACATGGGCAGACGGCCGTCCTCGCGAGGCAGATAGGGATGGTAGGCCACGCCAGGCTTCACATCGGTGTAGAGGCGGTCAACCACATGGAGCTCGCCTTCATCCGGAATAACCAGCTTCTCGCGCATATGGGAGACTTCAGCGTCGAGGAGCAGAACGACAGGCGTGCGCAGGGTCTCGGCCATGTTGAAGGCCTCAATGGTGATCTCAAAAGTGTCCTGCACGCTGGACGCGGTCAGAGCAATGATGCTGTGATCGCCATGACTGCCCCAGCGGGCCTGCATCACGTCACCCTGGGAAACCTCGGTGGGAAGACCAGTGGAAGGTCCGCCGCGCATGGCGTTCACGACCACGCATGGAATTTCACACATGACCGCATAGCCAAGAGCTTCCTGCTTGAGGGAGAAACCGGGGCCACTGGTGGCGGTCATGGATTTGGCGCCAGCAAGGGAGGCGCCGCAGATAGCGCACATAGAGGAGATTTCGTCCTCCATCTGCACAAATTTGCCGCCGTGCTTGGGCAGCAGTTCGGCAAGGGCTTCAGCAACTTCCGTGGAAGGTGTGATGGGGTAGCCGGCGAAAAAGCGCACGTTTGCGTAAATAGCGCCGTGCGCACAGGCCTCGTTACCCTGGACAAACAAAGACTCAGCCATTGGCAGCCTCCTTGACGTTCACCACCGTGATGGCGAGGTCGGGGCAGTAAAATTCACACAGACCACAGTAGATACACTTCTCGGCGTTCCACACCGCCTTCTGAAGCTGCTCATCCAGGGTGAGGGCCTTCTTGGGACAGAACGCGACACAAATGCCGCAGCCCTTACACCATGCCTTATTCAACGTATGTGACTTCATAAATCTCACCGGACTTCGTTGAGTTTCGTGACGCCCGAAAAGGCGTGGGCCATTTCCAACCCTGTGTTCCCGGAGTCTTTCTGGGACGGGACGTGGGATCTCGTCCTCATTGTGAGACACACGAGCAGGACTATGTTTTTCCCCTGTCAAACGCGCCAGGGTTCGCGAAGACTGCCGTCAAACGTTATGTCAGGATATGACGGACAGGGAAGAAGCACTGTCCCGCACAGGGGCAACGCAATATTGCGTTCATGTACACGCTAAAGGTAGTTCCTTGACACTCCCCACGCCGGAAGGCGGGGAATTCTCGCTTCTTCCATCGCACCCTCCCCGGCTTTCGCCTTGAAGGTCATGCACAATGTCCACGAGCGTAGATTTGGGCATGTCCTGCCCTATTATTAAAGATTTCCCGCTTGCGCAGGAGCGGCCTGCAGCCCATCGCCAAAGCGATGGGAGGGGGCTTGCCGCCGCATCTGGTAACTTGCTCGAATGCTGTTATCATCAAGATCAGAGCCGGGTCTGCGGATGGATATTTTTCATATTGAAACACCTCGTCAGCCCGGTATAGCTGTCATACCTTAGACAATACCGCGGCGGGCCTCAAAACCGTTAATGTAAACGGTAGATCTGCCCGTCGCGGTGCTGATTCAAGCCTCCCTTCAATGAGGAAACTTCTTGCATTCTTGATGGTGATGTCAGTCAAGACTGTTGATTTTATTTACAAATTCGGAAAATTTACTGTGCACTGAATTACAAATAAAACAGGGAACACGTCTGGCTGTGTGTATTAGAAAATTCTTATATATTATAGTAATTTAAGAGCAGATAAATGAAATCAGCAGCCGTCACGCGAACAGAGTAATCAATTCCCGATCAATGACAAGCAGTATTTTCAAAAAAAAGTATTTTTTTTTTGAAACGCGACAGTTGTCTTGTTGAGAACAGCTTCAGCCGGACTTTTTCACCTGACGAATAACATCTATAACTGTACCGTCACGGAATTCCACAAGGCAGACTACCTTGTCTGTGCACTCGATAGGTTTCGGGACGCCCGTGATGCCCTCGGCAACAGCCCGCAGTTCCTCAATGGTGACGACCTTCAGGCTGGCGCGCTTGAGATCCTCCTTGAGGTTTTCATAGGCACGGTGCGCGGGATTGAGGGCAATGCCGGCCTCAGTCACCACGGCTGCCACCGTTTCGCCCGGAGTGCACAGTGTGAAGACCTTCTTGACAATGGATGGCGTCCTGCCCCTGACGACAGGCAGGGTCACGATTGAAATCTCAGCGCCGGCGGCCACATCCGGACCACCGCCTATGCCGCCCATCATCTCACCACTCGAACCTGTGAGAATATTGACGTTGAAGTCCGTGTCCACTTCCAGTGCGCCAAGGATGCCAAAGTCAAGCCTGTTCACCATGGCGCCCTTGTTGTGCGGATTGGCGTAAACACTGTTGTCTATCTCAACAATATCAGGATCGCTCGTCATGGCGCGGGCGGCCACGGAGTCAAAGCACTGGCTGCACTGTATGGTGCGGATAAGGCCGCGTTTGAACATGTCCACAATGGCTGAGGTAGACCCGCCAAGGCAGAACGACGCCTTGATCCCCTTCTCGGCCGTAAGATCGGCCAGGAAGTTGGTGCAGGCTATGCTGATGGCGCCGGCGCCGGTCTGGAAGGAATAGCCTTCTTTAAAGAGTCTGGAGGCAGCGATGACCCTGGCGGCCCTTTCAGCGATGAGCAGGTCGCGCGGGTTCCTGGTCACACGTGCGGCACCTCTGCCTATCTTGGCGCTGTCGCCAATCTGATCCACCTTGACGACATAATCCACGTAATCCTGGGAAATGCTGGCCGGGACACAGGGATAGGGAACGAGATTGTCGGTAATGACGACAACCTTGCCGGCACTCCTTGCGTCAATGAAGGAATAGCCCAGGGCGCCGCAGGTGTTGGGGCCGGTCAGGCCTGTGCAGTTGCCATAGTCATCGGCTGAGGACGCACCTATGAAGGCAACGTCAATATTCATCTCCCCGGCTTCGATGGCTCTGGGTCTGCCGCCGTGCGGTCTGAGGATGACGGGTGTGTCCATGAGACCGGCGAGGACAGCATCACCGAGCTCGCCGCGTATGCCACTGGCCTCAATGCGATTGATGGTGCCGTCGCGAATAAAGTCCACTATGGAGGGATTGTGTATATTGATCACCGCGCTCGGGGCAAAGCACAATCCCTTGATGCCCATAGAGCGTATGCAGGAAAGCACCTGGCCGATGACCATGTCTCCCTCACGGAAGCTGTGGTGGAAGGACACGGTCATGCCGTCCTTCAGCCCGCTGGCGCGTATGGCTTCTTCGAGACTCGGAAGAAGTTTGGTCTCGCCGGGGGTGACGACTTTCTGTGTACGCCGGGAGCATACCGGTCTGGTCAGCGTCTCTTTGACGTAGGCGCCCCGGAAGGGCCTGATCTTGCGCCCGCCGATTTCCTCGGGAATCTCTCTTCCGACACTGTTAATCATTGTACTTCCCTCCGAGATCGATACCAGCCGCCCTGGCCAAGGCAATGACGCTTCTGGCCCTCAGTTCCACGGGCACATCAAGCATGCTGCCGTCAAGCGTGACAGCGCCTTTGTTCTGTCTGGCACCTTCTTCCAGGGCCTCGAGCACTCTCAGGGCATGATTGATTTCCTTCTGCGTCGGCGTGAACAGCGCATTGACAGTGTCAATCTGGCGCGGGTGCACAACGGACTTGCCGTCGAAACCAAGTGTCTTGGTCATCTCGCCGTCGACGCGCAGGCCTTCGGGATCGTTGATGTCGGCGAAAACGGCATCAATGCAGCGCTTGCCGGCAGCGCGGCAGGCCATGAGCACAGTATTGCGGGCATAGAAGATTTACCAGCCGGGCTTGGTGCGGCGGGCGTGCATGCTCGCAGTCAGGTCCTCGGCACCCAGGCACAGCGCTTCCACCCGTTCATCGGCCTCGGCTATTTCACGTGCGTTCAGTACGCCAAGATGGGATTCAATAAGGCACCAGATCCTGGTACGTCCCACTTCAAGCCCGGCTTTTTTCTCAATGCGGGCAAGCTTCTCAGAAATGAGGTGCACCTCTGCCGCTTTTTCTACCTTGGGAATACGCAGGGCGTCAGGCAGCGCGCGTACGGCAGCCTCCAGATCCTCATCGAAAAAGGCAGAATATATGCCATTAACACGGATCTGCACGTTTTTGTTCTTTGCCCTGTGTTTTTTCACCATGTTGCAGACCAGAAAACGGGCCGCATCCTTGTCCGCAATGGGAACGGAATCCTCAAGATCGTACACCATGCAGTCCTGATTGTAGAACACGGCCTGAATCATGTTCACTGGCGACGTCCCGCTGGCGTAAAGAGACGTTCTGACGAGCTCACTTGCCATGAGGATCCTCCTTACCCCAGTCGTATTTAACTTCGCAGGCGCGGCAGACAACAGCCTGCACACGTGACCTGATTACCGTATCAATGGCACCCTTGTCGTTGATGTCCACAATCGCGTCTGCAACGCCGAATTCATCCAGCACGCTGTTGACGGTTTGCAGTATGGACTCGCCGAACTGCATGGCAACGACGCTGCGCAGCGTAATGCGCCTGCCGCCCTCAGGATTTGGAGAGAGCGTTATCTGCACGTCACTGGACTCCAGTGTCCCCGCAACGGCGGCCTTTTTAATTTCCAACATGAACACTCCTTGGTCTGTATATAATGTTATTACATGCTGCATACGACGAATAACGGGCAGCCCCCCTCGCAGCCATATGCGATGCGTCACATTCTTCAGCTGGTCCAGCCAGGCCGGTGCTCCCGCAGCCAGCACAGTGTTGTTTCAGGAACGAGCTCCTGCAGACGCGGATCATGAGCTCCAGACTCGGCCAGGATGCGACGCACCTCAGACGCGCTCACGCAGCGTCCCCCGCGCTCCATTCTGGGTAAAACCTCAAAGCCGGGCCCCTGCTTTGCAAACTCGCGTGCCATAGCCTCATTATACGCCCTGGTCACGGGACAGAATGGCTCACTTCCGGCAAAGCGCACACGCACGTTGAAAAGGGGCGCTATCCTGGTGGCAAAGAGCACCGCGTCCAGGGTGTCGTGTGCGTCAGTAATCAAGCCGGCTTCCTTGAGAAAATATCTGGGAAACGTAGCTGCCGAGATCATGTAGGGCCCGGAGGGGTGCACGCGTACATTATCAAAATCCGCTGTCCCTGCTCTGACCATGGCCAGTCTGTCCTCGAAGGAAAAATGCGCTTTGTCTTCTTCGACTACGAAGACGTAGAGGAGCGGCACCCTTGCAGCAGCCTGTTCAAGCAGATACCTGTGCCCCAGAGTAAAGGGATTGGCGTTCATCACCACAGCACCGGCCTCCATCCCTTTCTCACCCGCTGTTATGCAGGCCGCTGCAAAGCGCTCGGGACCGTCCGGACTGTTTTCGAGCAGTGCCGTCTTGTCGGCCTGTGCGACCATCCAGAACCCGTTATCCGTGAAAAACCTGGTATTGCCAGGCTTTGTGTAGACAAAGAGCTGCGTTCTTCCTGTGGCGTACAGCTTTTGCACAAGCGCTGCGAGAATGCGGCTTAAAAAATTTTGTCCACGGTACGCTTCAGCGACTGCGAACTGTTTTAACACGCTGCCAGCGTAGCAGCCACAGGCGCACAGCTCGTCCTCAGCGTCGAACATGCCGACAGCGTGCTCGGTGTCGTCATCCATGGCGAGGCCGTTATTCCACAGGAAGCGCGCCAGTGCTTTTTTCTGGTACGCAGACTCCAGGCGTATTTCGCGAAGACGGCACATGGTGTCCATACTATAATCTCTATCCGTCTCAGGCGGACCTGTTTAACCATTTGTCAGCAGACTGATAAGCTGGCTTATTCCCTTGAGGTTTTCTAAATCGTCAATACAGGCGAGAATCTGGCCACGACGCTCCTCTGACCAGACATCCCGGCTCAGGGAAGCGAACTTTTCCCCGTACCTTGACGACGATGCCGGGTTTTCCGGCTCACCCACAGGCAGTGGCACATCAACGTTCACTTTCTGCCCGGACAGGAGAGTAATTTCCATGGCAGCTCCGCGTACATTCCTTTCCGGGTCATCGTACGCTGCGTTTTCCACGAAGCGCACCTTTTTGAAGATCTGCTGGATACGCGGGTCAGCAGCAGCTTTGGCGGGATCAAAGTCGGAGATGTTCACGCTGCCCTTCACCAAGGCAACTGCTACTGCAAAACCTATGTTGAAGCGACTTGAAAGGGCGTCCGCCGGCCATTCGCTCTTGGCGGCAAGGTAGATGGCCGTCGGATACGTGGTAATCACAATCTCGACTATATCATCCACATTGACCTGCTGGCGCAGAGCCAGGGCAGCATCTATGGGAGCGTGGGTGTAGCGGCAGGACGGATAGAATTTAATATAGGAGGAGGCAATGGCAAAAGGCTTGCATGGCGGCGCCAGCAGAACGTCTTCATTGGGTTGCTGTCCGGAGTAAGCCTGGAAAAAGCCATCCTTGCCCTCAAGAATGTCGTCAGCGCCTGTCACGCCCATGGCGGCCAGGCGTGCGGCCAGCACACCGTTGGCTGCTGCACGCCCTGCTGTGAAGGGTTTCAGTGTCCCCCCCTTGCGGAATGTTATGCACAGGCCGGAGGCGCACAAGCCGGCAATGCCCATGCTGGCAAGCATGCCCTGTGAGTCGCCGTCAAGCTTTGCGACAGCCAGTGCCGCAGCCAGAGCTCCTGCCACGCCGGTAGTGTGAAAACCACGACGTAGAGCACCAGGATTAGCAGCTCTACCGAGACGTCCATAGGCCTCGTAGCCAACAGCAGCGGCAAGTATAAAATCTCTGCCACTGACGTGCCTGGCCTCGGCTGCAGGCAGCAGTGCCGAGAACACGATGACTGCCGGATGGCCGTAAGCACGTCTGTCACCGTCGTCAAGTTCCAGAGTGTGCCCGGCGATACCATTGCACAGCGCTGCCAGTTCCTGGTCGCCTCGCAGCGTCGTGCCCAGAATGCTGCTTTCCCCTTTTTCGTCAAAACGCAAGTTTGCCAGCACAGGGGCATTCAAAGGTCCGCTGATACCACCGGCCAGACAGCCGAGATAATCCATCAGCCTGTTCTTGCAGCCCTTTATGGTAGCCGCGTCTAAATCATCGTAGCGTATGCCTGCCAGCATATCAGCAAAGGACGTACTCAAGGTCATGCTATTCTCCATATAAAAAGATCTGTGAGCTCCTTGTGAATTTACAAAGAACTGCACTTTCGTCAGGTGCACACCATAGAAAGAATCAAGATTTATGCAGGATGGTTATGTACAACTGTATCGATAAAACGAGAATACCTGGATACGTGGCTGATTATAATAGATGATCCGAAAACAGATTTGCCATCGTGCAAGAAATTGATCGTCCTGATACTGACTGGCTAATACTGGCTGGACTATTCTTAAGTAAAGAGTTCCCAATCCGTTGCACTCACTGGGAGCGATTCCCTGAGAAATTTCTC
>CAZJPT010000048.1:0-10012 GCA_964547835.1 uncultured Desulfovibrio sp. | reverse complement strand
GCGGTTTTCTACTAGTTCAAAATTTTGAACCTTCAAAAAACTTGGAAATAGGTGGTGTTCAAATAGAGGTCGCATGATGAGCGTTCTGCAAGGTCCGCGTTTGGTAAATTGTTTACGGACTGTGCCTTAGTCGTGCGCCCGACACGTATTTTAGAAATCAGACACTAGCCGGCGATTATCCCGGCGACGATATCGCCCATTTGCTCGCAGCCGACCAGCTTCTTGCCTGGCTCCATAATATCGGCCGTACGGTACGTGCTCAGGGCCTTGCTCACCGCGGCTTCAATCATGGCTGCCTCTTCAGGCTTGTCCAGGCCAAGGCGCAGCAGCATTGCCGCAGAAAGGATGGTGGCCAGAGGATTGGCCTTGTCCTGGCCGGCGATATCCGGCGCCGATCCATGTATGGGTTCAAACAGCGCCGGTGCCTTCTCTCCCATGGAGGCTGAGGGCAGCATGCCCAGGGAACCGGTGATGGCGGCAGCCTCGTCAGAAAGGATATCACCAAAGATATTGCCGGTGAGAATGACATCGAACTGTGATGGGTCGCGCACCAGCTGCATGGCGGCATTATCCACGTACATGTGTTCAAGTGTCACGCCGGGATAGTTCTGTGCCACGTCACCGACGATTTCACGCCACAGTCTGGAGACTTCAAGCACATTGCTCTTGTCTACAGAGCATACCTTGCCGCGGCGCTTCATGGCCGTCTCGAATGCCACAACGGCAATGCGGCGGATTTCTTCTTCGGAGTAGACCATGGTGTTAAAACCGGTGCGCTGTCCGTTGCGCAGCTCGATGCCTCTGGGCTGACCGAAGTATATGTCACCTGTAAGCTCGCGCACGACAATGAGGTCCAGCCCTTTGCTGGCTGTATCGGCGCGCAGCAGGCAGGCGCCGGCCAGTTCGGGCAGCAGCATGGCCGGGCGCAGGTTGGCAAAGAGGCCGAGTTCCTTGCGTATAGCCAGAAGGCCTTTTTCCGGACGTTTTTCCGGAGGGAGGCTATCCCAGCTGGGGCCTCCTACGGCACCAAGGAAGACGGCGTCAGCCTGTTTGCACATGGCCACGGTTTCAGCTGGCAGGGGAGAGCCCGTCTCGTCATAGGCTGCGCCGCCGATAAGACCGCTGGAAAAGGAAAGATCTGTGCCCGTGCGGGCACATGCCGCCTCCAGGGCTTTTCGGCCCTGGGCAATGATTTCCGGGCCTATGCAGTCACCAGGCAGCAGGCAGATTTTCTTGCTCATAGGATTTCCTTGTTCAGGCAGAAGGGAAGGCCGAAGCGTGAGGTGTCTATTCGGCCAGACGGGATTTGACGTAGTTCACCAGACCGCCGGCCTTGACAATGCGTGCCATGGAGGCGGGAATGGGAGGACAGGTGAACGTCCTGCCGTTGGTGATGTCGGTGATGACGCCCGTTTCAGTGTTGATTTCCACAACATCGCCGTCATCGATGTCATTCACGCCGTCAGCGATTTCGAGAAGCAGCAGGCCGGTGTTGAAGGAGTTGCGGTAGAAGATGCGTGCAAAGGAATGGCCTATGACGACAGGTATGCCAGCTCCCAGAATGGCAATGGGGGCGTGCTCGCGGGATGATCCGCAGCCGAAGTTGCGTCCGGCCACCAGAATGTCGCCGGGCTGCACCTGCTTGACCCAGTCCGGGTCAAGACCGGACATGCATTTTGAGCCCAGGATTTCGGGGTCACCGGTTACCAGATAGACGGCTGGAATAATGGCATCAGTATCAATATGATCACCAACTTTGCGGACAGTGCCTTTGAAGATCATTGCGTGCCTCCTAAAGAGCGTCAGGCCCGAGAATACGTCCGGCGATGGCGCTGGCAGCGGCTGTGGCGGGATTGGCAAGATAGACTTCGCTTTTGAGACTGCCCATACGGCCGCGGAAGTTACGGTTGGTCGTTGAAACGGCACGCTCGCCGTCGCCCAGAATGCCCATGTAGCCACCGAGACAGGGACCGCACGTGCACGGGCCCACAACACAGCCAGCGTCCATGAAGACCTCCATAAGGCCTTCCTTAAGACACTTTTTCCACACCGCAGGCGTCGAGGGCAGGATGATGCAGCGCACCTTCCTGTTGACCTTGCGCCCGCGCAGCACATCGGCTGCGGCTTTCATGTCCGAGTAGCGACCATTGGTGCAGGAGCCGATTACGACCTGCTGTATGGGTATGTCGCCAACTTCAGAGACATTTTTCACGTTTCCAGGCATATGTGGACAGGCAACGACAGGTTCCTGTCCTGTCACGTCGATGTGCACCACGCGCTCGTAGACGCAGCCCGGGTCAGCGGCAAAGGTCGTGGTCACGTCCGGGCGGTTGTGAGCGTGACAGTACGCGATGGTCTTTTCGTCACAGGCGAACAGACCCGCTTTGCCTCCGGCTTCAATGGCCATGTTGGCCATGGTGAGACGGTCTTCAACGCCAAGGTTGTCGATGACCGGGCCGCCAAATTCCAGAGCCCTGTACAGGGCGCCGTCTACGCCGATGCGGCCGATAAGCAGAAGAATAAGGTCCTTGCCGCTCAGATATTTGCCGGGCGTGCCTGTAATTTCCACCCGGATGGTGGCGGGAACTTTAAACCAGTTTTCGCCAAGAGCCATGCCGGCGGCAATATCGGTAGAGCCCATGCCGGTGGAAAAGGCGCCTATGCCGCCGTAGGTACAGGTATGTGAGTCAGCACCGATAACCAGATCGCCAGGGGCCACTATGCCCTGCTCGGGCAGCAGAGTATGCTCAACGCCGGCGTCGCCGCCCTCGTAATAATGCGTGATCTGCTGTTCTTCAGCAAAGGCCCGGCTGATGAGAACCTGATTGGCCGAGGCTATGTCCTTGGGAGGGCAGAAATGATCCATGACCAGTGCAATTTTGTCCCTGTCAAAGACCTTTTTGGCACCCATCTGCTGGAAGGCTGTAATGGCCAGAGGACCGGTGATGTCGTTGGCCAGCACCATGTCAAGGCGGCAGTTGACGATCTGACCGTCACTGACAATGGCTTCATCAGTGTGCTTCTGCAGGATTTTCTGCGCTAATGTCTGAGCCATGGCAATGTCTCCGTTGTATGCTGCCGCCGACCCGGAACATATCCGTGCCGACGGCACTTTTAGTGCTGTGAGTGCACGCGGGTTCCGGTGCGTTCGATTTCCTCGAGGCGGTTCAAAGCATTCACATAGGCCCTGGCAGAGGCCACAAGGATGTCGGGATGCGCGCCGCGGCCGATGGACGAGCAGCCATTTTCGCTGAGACGTACTGTTACTTCGCCCAGAGCGTCGGTGCCGCCCGTGATGGCGTTTATGGCGTATTGTTCAAGCTCCGGACAGCGTCCGACCATTTCAGCAATGACATTGAAAATGGCGTCTACCGGGCCGACGCCGAAGCCGGCCATGCTCTTTTCCTCACCGCGCACATCCATGAGTACTGCTGCGGTTGGCGGCACTCCGCCGGCGTCAGAGGACTGCACAGCAACGTGGCGCAGACGGTAAACGTCAGGCTGGCGGTAGATCTTTTCCTGTACCATGGCCATAAGGTCTTCGTCGTAAATGACCTTCTTGTGATCAGCCAGTTCTTTCACGGCTTCGAAAACAAGCTGCAGCTGTTCGTCGCTGAGCTCGAATCCCAGTGACTCGAACTTGACGCGTACGGCGTTGCGGCCGGAATGCTTGCCTATGACCAGGTTGGTTTCCTTGCGGCCAACAGAGGCAGGCGTCATGATCTCGTAGGTCTGTCGATTCTTGATCATGCCGTCCTGGTGAATGCCGGACTCGTGAGCAAAGGCGTTGGCGCCGATAATGGCCTTGTTGTTGGGAATGGGCTTGCCAATGATCATGGAGAGCAGGCGGCAGGAGGGGTAGAGCTGCTCAGTGACAATGCCGCATTCGAGACCAAAGAAATCCTTGCGCACCACGACGTTCATGGCCACTTCTTCAAGCGCACAGTTGCCGGCGCGCTCGCCGATGCCGCACAGGGCTACCTCGACCTGGCGCACGCCTGTTTTCAGAGAGGACAGCGTGTTTGCTACGGCAAGACCGAGATCGTCGTGACAGTGCACTGAGAAAATGACCTTGTCAGCGCCCTCTGTGTTTTTGATCACGTAGTCGATCAGGGCAGCGTACTCTGCAGGCTGGGCGTAGCCTACAGTGTCAGGCAGGTTGATGGTTGTGGCGCCGGCAGCGATGGCTGTGGCGCAGGCGCGGCAAAGGAAGTCCTTGTCAGAGCGGGAGGCGTCCTCACAACTGAATTCCACGTCAGAGCACAGGCTGGCCGCGAAGGAGACACAGTCCTTTATCATGTCGATGACCTGATCTGGTTCCTTGCGCAGTTTGTACTTCATGTGCAGTTCGCTGGTGGAAATAAAGGTATGGATGCGTGCCCTGGTGGCGTCCTTGATGGCGTCCCAGCAGCGCTGGATGTCCGAGCGCATGCAACGGGCGAGACCGCAGATGGTGATGTTCGGACCGGCCTGGCGGGCTATGGCCTGCACGGACTCGAAATCCCCCTGACTGGAGGCTGGAAAACCGGCTTCAAGAACGTCAACTCCAAGAATTTCCAGCTGGTGTGCCATGCGCAGCTTTTCATGGAAGTTCATGGTGCAGCCCGGAGACTGCTCGCCGTCGCGGAGGGTGGTGTCAAAAATAATGAGGCGGTTGGATGGCATAAAAAAACTCCTCTAATAACCTGAAGATGCAATGTGTGCAAAGCGGACGCGCTGCGGCTTCAGGGCAGAGAAGTCTCGAATGGCCGCCTCAACGCGGCACGCCGCTGCCACACACTACTCGTCAATGGACGAGGTGCGTAGTAGCTGGGTGTTGTTTTGCAAGGGGCGAAGCACCCTGTAGAAAAGTCCTGAGAAGATATACAGAGAGCAGTACACAAAGCCCACTATCTTGGGCTCGCTGTAGAGAAGGGCAAGAAGAATAATGAAAAGAACAAGAAAGCGGTAAGGGTGCGCCCGGAAAATATCATATTCCTTGAATGAGAAATAGCGCACGTTACTCACCATGAGCAGACCGACGCCAAAGGTTATAATGGCGGCAAGGGAAAGGGTGAGCACAGGCAGCGTCTCGGCAAAGAGCTGTGCGAAAAAGACAAAGCAGACGAGCGTGCACGAGCCTGCGGGTATGGGAAGGCCCACAAAATAACGTTTGCTCGCCACATTTGCACTCACGTTGAAACGAGCAAGGCGCAAGGCGCCGCAGGCGGCGTAGACAAAAGCGATGGCTACGCCAAGGCGGCCAAGATTGTTGAGCTGCCACTCGAAGAGAAGGATGGCCGGCGCAAGCCCAAAAGCCACCAGATCGGCGAGGGAGTCAAACTGCACACCGAACTCGCTGGAGGAGTGGGTGAGCCTTGCCACCTTGCCGTCAAGGCCGTCCATGAGGGCAGATATGAGAAGGGCCAGACAAGAGTCGCTGAAGCGCCCCTGCATGGACCATATAATGGACAGAAAGCCAAAGAACATGCTCGTGAGGGTGATGGCATTGGGCACGAGATAGATGGCGCGTCTGTCCTTGAGGCGTCCGAGTCTGCCACGGAAGCTGAATTTTCCGTTCTGTTCCCTGGAAATGCCGACCCCGGCACGTTCCGCGTGAGATGAGACAGACGCCTTCTGCGTCTGCTCACGGGGAATGAATTGGACGGGGGATGTTGCCAAGGAAAACTCCTGCAACGCGGCGCTTTTTACTGTTGATGCTTCCTACGCCTGCAGTCGGGAGGAGCGCCGCGTTTATCACCGGGTTCCGGAAACAAGTTCCTCAGCTGCGGATGGCGCGGGCAATAACTGTCTGTCCGGCAAGAACTTTGTCTCCAATAGAAACAGCAGGAATATAGCCTTCAGGAAGATAAAGGTCAACACGGCTTCCAAAGCGTATCATGCCAAAACGTTCCCCCCTGTCCAGCACATCCCCCCTGTCGACGCGACACACGATGCGGCGCGCCTCAAGACCGGCTATCTGCACAAAGGTCCAGGAGTTGTCGTTCTCATCCGTCATCTGATAGGCGCAGCGCTCATTGTCCGATGAGGCCTTGTCCAGGGATGCGTTGAAGAACTTGCCTGCATGATAGCGTATGGCCGTCACGGAACCAGTCACTGGTGCGCGGTTCACGTGCACATTGAACACGTTCATGAACACGCACACGCACTGACGAAACTCGCCGCTGATGGGATCCATGCGGCGTTCAATGCAGATAATTTTGCCGTCGGCCGGTGACACGGCAACGCCGGGCTCACAGGGAACCACACGTTCAGGATCGCGGAAGAAGTTCAGCGAGAACCAGACGAGGATCAGGCCGATGACTGTCATAATGACACAGCCAAGCATGGCAAAAGCCAGGGTGAACAGGGTGGTGAGGAAGATAACGGGGTAACCTTCTGGGGTGATGGAACAACTGGCAGGTTTCATCTTTGTTCGGCGCCTGGTTCGGCAGGGGGCGCCGCCTCCTGGAAAAATGTATTGCAAAAGGTGGAGCCGTACACCCGGCCCAGGTGGTACAGGCGCGGGAATGGGGGAAATGGGAATTACCAGGCAAGCGTCTTTTTGAAGGCTGCAGCAAGCTCATCCACAGACGCGCTGATGAGTTCGCTCGCGCCAGAACGCACCACCATGCGGCCGGTATCCGTCACTGTGCCGATGCGGGCACAGATCTGCTGGAATTGGCCTAGTACGTCCAGAACAGGAGCAAGCTCAGGCTTGACAGTAATAATGATGCGACTGGCTGACTGGGAGTAGAGCACTTCCGTTGCGTTCATGGAGCGTCCGGCCACGGGAACCCTGTCCAGATCAATATCACAGCCCAGGCGCCCACCAAGAGCCATTTCAGCAAGCGCTACAGCCAGACCGCCGTCAGAGCAGTCGTGACAGGCACTGGCACCGCGCTGGCTGAGCAGGGCGTGGACAACGCGGTAACGGGAAAGCGCTGCGGCTGCGTCTACGGCAGGCACACTGCCACCGCTGAGGCCCAGTTCGTCAGCGGCCTCAGAACCGCCCAGTTCGCGACGGGTAGGTCCGAGCAGGTAGATGACGTCACCGGCTCGTTTGAAATCCGAAGTCTGCGTGGCCACGATATTGTTGATTACCCCGATTACCGTGAAGAGCACAGTAGGCGGGATGGAGATCTTGATACCTGCATTCATGTAGTCGTTCTTCATGCTGTCCTTTCCGGAGATGCAGGGCACTCCGAAGGCCAGAGAGAAGTGACGCAGTGCTTTGCAGGCGCGGACCAGCTGAGCCATTTTGTAGCGGCCGTCCGGTGTGCGCTCGCTTTCAACCGGATCGCACCAGCAGAAGTTGTCCACACCGGCCATAAAGTCGGGATTGCCGCCAGCGCAGACTGCATTGCGGATGGCCTCGTCCATGGCGTTGGCCATCATCCAGTAGGTATCGTAATCGCTGTAGCGCGGGCATATGCCGTGCGCAATCACGAGGCCCATATCGCTCTCCAGCACGGGACGCAGTACGCCGGCGTCCGAAGGTCCGTCGCGCAGCACGCCGCACAAGGGCTTGATCACGCTGCCGCCCTGCACCTCGTGATCGTATTGCCTGATGACGTATTCCTTGGAGCAGATGTTGAGCCGGCCGAGCATGCGCTTGAGAAAGGCTTCCTGATCGACTGCGTCCACGGTCAGGGTGATGTCATCATGCCTGGGACGACGCCACTCAGCTTCCAGGCTGAGCTGCGGCACTCCCTCGTGCATGAAGGTCATGTCAATGGAGCCTGCCACGCACTCGCCATAGCGCACCTCAAAATAACCGGAGTCAGTAAAGCGACCAAGCACCGTGGCTTCCACGTCCATGTCCCTGGCCATGGCGCAGAACTGCTCCACGTGTTCCGGCGGCACCGCCAGAGTCATGCGCTCCTGTGCCTCGGAGACCAGGATCTCCCAGGGGCGCAGGCCGTCGTATTTAAGGGGGGCCAGACTGATATCGATTTCACAGCCGCCCGTGTCCCCGGCCATTTCGCCTACCGAAGAGGAAAGGCCGCCAGCGCCGTTATCAGTGATGGCGTGATACAGGCCCATATCCCTGGCACGCATGATGAAATCGTACATCTTGCGCTGCGTGATGGGATCGCCGATCTGCACGGCTGTGGCAGGACTGTTTTCGTTAAGCTCCTCGGAAGAGAAGGTTGCGCCGTGAATGCCGTCCTTGCCAATGCGGCCGCCCACCATGACAATACAGTCGTTGACCATGGCCTTTTTCTGCCAGCCGGGTTTGCCGTTTTGCAACGTCCTGGGCAGCATGCCTACCGTGCCGCAGTAGACCAGAGGTTTTCCCAGATAGCGCTCGTCAAAGACTATGGAGCCGTTGACCGTGGGAATGCCGGACTTGTTTCCGCCGTGCTCGACGCCGCTGCGCACGCCCTCGAAGACACGGCGCGGATGCAGCAGGCGGGGCGGCAGCTCGCCCTCGTAGAAGGGTGAGGCGAAGCAGAAGACGTCAGTGTTGCAGAGCAGGCTGGCACCCATGCCCGTGCCCATGGGATCGCGGTTGACCCCGACAATGCCGGTGAGGGCGCCGCCATAAGGATCAAGAGCCGAGGGGCTGTTGTGTGTTTCAACCTTGATGCATACGTCCCAGTCCGCGTTGAAGGCTATGACGCCGGCGTTGTCGCTGAAGACAGAGCGGCAGTAGTCCTCGTCGCCGAGTTTTTTGCGAATACAGGCCGTGGGGTCACGGATGCAGGTTTTGTAGAGATTGTCCAGGCGTTCCCTGCGACCGGTCTCGTGGTTAACGTAATTGATCCTGGAAGCAAAAATTTTGTGCTTGCAGTGCTCGGACCAGGTCTGGGCCATGACCTCCATCTCCAGGTCCGTGGGATTTGCCGGCAGATTAAGGGCCGCACGGCGCTTTGCTTGAACAGGATCGGAGAAATGGTCTCTGATGGCCTTCATTTCCGTGAGACTGAGCGCCCAGGTGTTCTCGCGACTTTTTTCCATGAGAGTGGCGTCATCCATATCCGAGAGGGTGATGACGTCTACGGTGCTGTTGGAGGTGCCGCTCACCAGGGCGGCCTGGGGCGCAAATCCCGGCTCTGCCGCCCACTCGTCTGCGCTTTTTATGCGGTAGCGCTGAATGAGGTCGTTGCAGAGCAGGTCCGCGGTAATACGCCGCACGTCTTTGAGATTCAGGGGGGCGTTGTCCCTGGTCACGAACTGATACTGCACTGCCGTGTAAACGCGGATGTCCTCACGGTCGCGACCGAGCACGATAGCCGCAGTATCCCTGGCTGTTCTGGCCTCGTTGTCCGTGACACCGGGGCGAAAACCTACTTCAACAAACCACGCTGGGGTGGGCTGACGCGTTGGCAGGGGGGCCATGGACGCCTGCTGCAAAATGGGGTCGTGCCAGATTCCCTCGTCAACCAGGCGGCGCACCGCATCTTCCTCAAGCCCGTCGACAGTGAAAATTTTCAGCTGCCAGACAGCCTCCAGGTGAATGTTCAAGGAGGATTCCAGGGCTCTTGCAGTGGCGCGTCCCTGAATGTCGTCGAGGTCGGGCCTCGGGCCGATTTCAATGCGGTGCAGCATGATGACTCCTGATATTGACATCCTTGCCAGCTTGAGGAAGGAGAGCGCCAGGGGCGCGCGAATGTCCTGAAATGGTGCTGGCCCGAACAGGAGAACGGTCTGTCGTGACCATCCTTGATACTCCCCAACACTGAAGGCGGGGGATGTTCGCTTCGTCCACCACAGCCGCTCTGGCTTTCGCTATGCGGGCATGTTTTGACTAGCAGACAAGACGGGGAAAGGCAAACCCGTCAGGAAAACCTATTTTTTGCGGTCCCGCACGTAGGTCAGGATTTCGTGCAGGATGTCGCGCTCGGAGCATGCCGGCAACTGGGCAAGGGCACTTCTGGCCTTGTCCAGGTAGGTTTCGGCCATGCCGCGCACGGCTCTGTCAAAACCGTTTTCACGGACGGCCTGACAGACAGCCGAGATTTCCTCGTCAGTGAAGGAGCCTTTTGTGAATTTCGCATCAAAGTCTCTGGCACACACAGCGTCCAGA
>CAZJPT010000047.1:0-10203 GCA_964547835.1 uncultured Desulfovibrio sp. | reverse complement strand
TATGTCGCCATGCCCGTAGCATAAAATTGTCTGAATCAAGGTGCCCAATGTCGGTTATCTATTATGCTACGGTATCCATCTGGGCGCATTGCAGGTGCGGACGGGGTTGAGAAGACTGGCAAATCCTCAGCTGACCTGGTCCGGATCAGAGTGTACGCTTGCCTGTGGCGTGCCAGGCACAGCTTTTTGCCTGGAAGCAGGCACGACATTTGTCACGCACAGCCTGAGGGCAGATTTTTGCCATCGTATGACAATGGTGCTAGAAGGGGGCCGTCATGTGGCGCATCACGGATTTCGCCCAAGTTACTATTTCAGCTGTGAGGAGACAGGCCCATGCCGCTCTTTGATTTTGAATGCGAAGAATGCGGAAAGCATTTTGACGAGCTGTTATTTGAAGAAGACGAGGATGATCTTCCTTCATGCCCTGCCTGCGGAAGCTACAGGACAAAGCGTCTGCTGAGCATTCCCGGTCCGTTGAAGAAAAATCCCTTCCCCTTCAAGGTAGGTCCGGTCAACCAGGCCTACGTAAACAATGTCCGCCGCAACGAAGCCAGACTGGCTGCCGGCCTGCAGCCTGCCTGCTCGTCCTGCGCCAGCTGCGCCCACGCGCAGCCAGAAGCCTCTTCCGACGACTAACCACAATGTCCGGCCCGACCTGCTTATGAAAATAGCCGGGCCGGAAATCTGGGGCACGTTTCTGGCTCAGGCACCATCCTGTACCAGAACTTTTTTACCGGGAGCCACAAAAACCCGGTCTATGCGTCTGTCATGGCAGCCTGTGCCTTCAGGCGCCGGTTATATTGCGTCAGATGTCAGACGCATTTGCTGAAAGCTGCCGTATGCCGTTCAGATCCTGGCCACCCCGCTCTTGCGGGCGGCTTCAGCCACAGCACTGGCTACGGCGTCCCTGACGCGCGGGTCAAAGGCCTTGGGAAGAATGTAGTCCGCGTTGAGCTCGCTGTCGCTGACAATACCTGCCAGCGCTCTGGCCGCCGCTACCTTCATGGCGTCGTTGATGTCACTGGCCCGTACGTCCAGGGCACCTCTGAAGACGCCGGGGAAGGCCAGCACGTTATTGACCTGGTTGGGGAAGTCACTGCGGCCTGTGGCTACGACGGCAGCTCCTCCGGCTCTGGCCTCGTCCGGGAAAATTTCCGGTACTGGATTGGCGCAGGCGAAGATGATGGGCTTGCTGTTCATGGCAGCAACCATCTCCCTCGTCATGGTGCCTGGAGCGGAGACGCCTATGAAGACGTCTGCGCCGTGAATAACGTCAGCAAGGCTGCCGGACTCCTTCTCCTTATTGGTGACTTCTGCAATGTCCCGCTTGAAGGGATTGAGGTCGTCGCGGCCGGCGTAAATGGCCCCTTTACGATCATTCATGACAACACGGCTCACCCCCATGGCCATGAGCAGCCTGACCACGGCGATGCCGGCTGCGCCGGCGCCTGAGGTGACAATCTTCACGTCCTCAATGCGCTTGCCGACAATCTTCAGCGCGTTTATGAGGGCTGCCAGAGTAACTATGGCTGTGCCGTGCTGATCGTCGTGGAAGATGGGGATGTCGCACCGCTCCTTGAGACGCTGTTCAATTTCAAAGCAGCGCGGCGCACTGATATCCTCCAGGTTCACACCACCGAAGGCTCCGGCCAGCAGCGCCACAGTGTTGACAATGTCGTCCACGTCCTTGCTGCGCACGCACAAGGGGATGGCGTCCACATCGCCGAATGCCTTGAACAGACAGCACTTTCCCTCCATAACTGGCATGCTGGCCTCTGGTCCGATGTCGCCAAGGCCGAGCACTGCCGTACCGTCACTGACCACGGCCACAGTGTTCCAGCGCCGCGTCAGGTCAAAACTTTTGTTGACATCCTTCTGGATTTCCAGACAGGGCTGCGCGACGCCAGGGGTGTAGGCAAGCGAAAGCTCCTCGGAATTTTTTACCGAAGCGCGTGAAATAACTTCAAGCTTGCCTCTGAGTCTGGCATGCATCTTAAGGGATTCTGCTGCGTAGTCCATCTTGCTCTCCTTCATCACGTAGGCGGCCCTGATGCCGTCTCTGGCCGGCGGCTCACAAATTGGCCGTACCGCATCCAGACCGTCTGCGGCCGTCCCTATGGTACAACACTGCTCTCTCATACGTTAATATACTGCATATGGTCAACGAAACCAGTTAGCGCAGTAATTTGAGCAGGCACAGCGGGCATATGCAAGTTGTTCAACAAAATGGCCCATTCGACTTTTCGCATGAGAGTCGTTATAGTCCCGTCGGGAGGATGACAGAGAACAGCCGCAATGTCCGTATCGGACGCAGCAAGCCGATGATCCATGTGTTGTGCCTGCACAAACGCTTGTGTTCTGGGGCAACTGCGTCACAAGCGACATGACGCATGGGAATGTTGCATTAGCGAAGGGCTTTGCGCATTGTGAGGACGTCTCAAAACGCACAAGATTGTACATAAAAGCACTATGTTAAGATGGTGTATCCAGAGTTTTGAGATCTCCTCTGTTCCTGATGCAGGAAAGCGGCAGGCCTGTTTCGTGTTGTCTTTTTCACAGCCTCTCGTTCCTCTTTTTCTGGTGATTCATATGTGCCTTAATGACGTTTTCAGCAGGTGTGTATTTCTGCAACTTTTTTCCGTTCTCATCCTGTGTCTTGCTGCCGCAGGCTGCAACGACAGCCACAGACAGGAAGATCGCGGACCACGGGAAGTCAGTGCCATAGCAATACAGCTGCGCTCGGTACCCCTTACTGCGGAACTTTCCGGACGCGTGAGTGCCTACCGCAAGGCTGAAGTGCGGCCCCAGGTAAGCGGCATCCTCAAGGCCCAGCTCTTTGTGGAAGGCTCCATGGTTGTACAGGATCAATCCCTGTACAAGATCGATCCCGACACCTACCAGGCCGAACTGGCCAGTGCCGAGGCGGCCCTTGCCAGTGCTGAAGCCCAGCTCAACGCCGCCACCCTGCGCCGCAACCGCCACGCGGCCCTGCTCAGGACCAAGGCCGTGAGCCAGCAGGGCTATGAGGACGCCCACGCCGAGTACCTGCAGGCCAGGGCCAATGTGGAAGTGGCCAAAGCCAGCCTGCGCACAGCGGAAATACGTCTGCGCTACACCGACGTCCTTGCTCCCATCAGCGGCCAGATAGGCAAGTCCTCAGTCACCCAGGGAGCTCTGGTTACCGCCAACCAGACCGAGCCTCTGGCAGTCATCCAGCAGCTCGACCCGGTCTACGTAGACATGACACAGTCGAGCCTGGCCATGCTAAAGCTGCGCGACCGCTATGCCGCCGGCAAGCTGCTCAGGCCCTCTGAACTGCAGGCCGAGGTACGCCTGCGCCTGGAAACCGGGGCGTACTATCCCCTGACAGGTCAGCTCAAGTTTGCTGACATTACCGTAGACGAAAGCACCGGCGCTGTCCTGCTGCGCTCAGTTTTCCCGAACCCGGGAAAAATTCTGCTGCCCGGCATGTATGTGCGCGCCATCATCAACGAGGGAACCGAGCTCAACGCCATTCTTGTGCCGCAGCGTGCTGTGCGCCGTGATCCCAAGGGCAATGCCAGCGTCTTCGTGGTCACTGAGGACAGCAGGGCTGAGCTTCGGCAGGTCGTGACCGGTGAGGTCGTCGGCCGCTACTGGCTCATCACCTCGGGCCTCAAGGAGGGGGAGCGGGTTCTTATCGAGGGCATGCAGGGGCTTATCCCTGACAGCCCTGTCAAGGTTGTCAACACGCTGACCATTGACGATCTGGAAGCATCGTACAAGAGCGACACGATGGATTAAGACCATGTCTATTTCCCGCTTTTTCATTGACAGGCCCGTCTTCGCCTCTGTTCTGGCTATCCTGATCATGCTGGCCGGCTCAGTCAGTCTGATGCGTCTGCCTATAGCGCAGTTCCCGCAGCTTGCTCCGCCGACCATTTCCATGGTCATCGAATACAATGGCGCCTCGGCCCAGACCATGCAGGACAATATCGTGCAGATCGTCGAACAGCGCATGACCGGTCTGGATCGCCTGCTCTACATCTCTTCCAACTCCAGCTCTGAGGGGCGCTGCCGTATTGCTCTTACCTTTGAGCCCGGCACCAACGGCGACATCGCGCTCATGCAGGTTCAGAACTGTCTGGATCTGGCCATGCCCAGCCTGCCTGAAACAGTTAAAAACCAGGGTGTGCGCGTGCGCAAGGTGTCGGACTCGTTCATGCGCTTTTACTCCCTCTATGACACCAACGGCGTCACCCCTGTAGAAGACATTGCCGATTTTGCCTCCTCCACCCTGGTCGACCCCATCAGCCGTATCGACGGCGTAGGCGACACGACGCTTTTCGGCTCTTCCTACGCCATGCGCATCTGGCTTGATCCCAACCGCCTGCGCAGCTTCAGTCTCACGCCGAGCGATGTGGTGGCAGCCGTAGAGAACCAGAACAGTCAGATTTCAGTCGGCCAGCTGGGCGGCCTGCCTGCCGAGCCCGGTCAGGAAATCAACGTCACCCTGCTCTCCCGCGTCAAGCTGCAGACTGTTGATCAGTTCCGCGACATTATTGTCCGCGTCAATACTGACGGATCGGCTGTGCGCGTGCGTGACGTGGCCAGAGTGGAGATGGGGCGTCAGGGCTACGCCATCGGCTCGCGCTTTAACGGAAATCCAGCTGTCTCCATTGGCATACAGCTGGCCGAAGGCGCCAATGCCGTGACTACAGCTGCTCGCGTGGACGCATACATGGAGCGCATGCGGCAGTTCTTCCCCTACGGCGTCGACTATTCCATAGCCGGTGACACCATTCCCTTTGTGCAGGCATCAATCAAGAGCGTTGTGCAAACTCTTATTGAGGCGGTCATCCTGGTGTCCCTCATCATGTTCCTCTTCCTGCAGAGCTGGAGGGCCACTGTCATCCCCACTGTCGCTGTCCCCATTGTGCTGCTGGGCACCATGGCCGTTATGGGTGCTGTTGGCGGGTCCATCAATACCCTGAGCATGTTCGGCCTTGTGCTGGCCATTGGTTTGCTGGTGGATGACGCCATCGTGGTTGTGGAAAACACCGAACGCATTATGCACGCCGAGGGCTTGTCCGCGCCTGAGGCCATACGCAAATCCATGGATCAGATCACCTGGGCACTGCTGGGCGTAGCAGCCGTGCTTTCGGCGGTCTTTATCCCCATGTCCTTTTTCGGCGGCATCCCAGGCGCCATCTACCGCCAGTTTTCACTGACCATCGTCTCGGCCATGATCCTCTCGGTCTTTGTGGCCGTGGTGGTGACACCGCCCATGTGCGCCAAAATGCTGCGCCACACCCCCCACGCCAGCGCGGGCTTCTTCGCGACCATGAACCGCTTTGTGGACAGCGCAACCAAAGCCTACGGGCGCTGCGTCCGTGTGCTCATTAACAATACGGGCAAGGTCATGGCCGTTTACGTACTGCTGGCCGGCATGACGGTGTGGGCTTTGGAGGAGATGCCCAGATCCTTCCTGCCAGTGGAAGACCAGGGATCTGTCAATGTCAACATCTTCGTCACCCCGGGTTCAACGCGTGAGACCACACTCAGCGTGGTCAGGGAAGTGGAGGAGTACTTCAACACCCACGAAGGCGATCTCGTGGAGTCCATGGGCATGATGCTGGGCATGGGACCCTACGGCAGCCGCGGACAGAACGTGGCCCAGGGGTATATCAATCTGAAGCACTGGGACGACCGCGCAGATCCCTCGCAGAGCGTCAGCGCTGTTGTCCGTAGGGCAAGGCAGCACTTCGCCGGGCATCCCAGGGCCCGCGTGCTCTTCTCCGAACCGCCGCAGGTGCGCGGTCTGGGCTCTGCCTCGGGCATTGTCATGCAGCTCGAGGATCAGGGCGGCCTGGGCTACGAAGCTCTGGTCCAGGCACGCCAAGACCTGCTGGAAATGGCAGCCCGCAATCCCCTGCTCTACAACACGCGCACCTCGTCCCTGGACGACATTCCCCAGGTGCGCCTGATTATTGACGACCTCAAGGCCGGCGTTTTCAAACTCTCCCCATCCGACATCAACTCCAGTCTGTCTACGGCATGGGGCGGCACCTACGTCAACGACTTCGTGGACAGGGGGCGCGTCAAGCGTGTGTACGTGCAGGGAGATGCGCCCTTCCGCATGAATACTGACGATCTGAGTTACTGGTTCTTCCGCAACTCAGAAGGCGGCATGGTCCCGCTGGATGCTGTGGCCACCCTGGAGTGGACATTCGGACCGTCCCAGCTCGAACGCTTCAACGGCGTTCCCTCCACCATCATCGAGGCCTCTCCGGCCCAGGGCGTGAGCTCCGGTGATGCCATGAACGAACTCGAGCGTCTGGTGCGCGAGGAACTGCCCCAGGGTATAGGCCTGGACTGGTCTGGCTTGAGCTTCGAGGAGCACCGTTCCGGAGGTCAGGCTTCCATTCTCTACGCCCTGTCCATCCTGGTTGTTTTTCTCTGCCTGGCGGCTCTCTACGAGTCGTGGACCATTCCCTTCTCTGTTATCATGGTTGTGCCCATTGGCGTGCTGGGGGCCCTGGGCTTAAGCACCTTGCGCGGCCTGTATAACGACATCTTCTTCCAGGTTGGCATCCTGGCCGTCATCGGGCTGTCGGCCAAGAACGCCATCCTCATTGTTGAATTCGCCAGGGCCCTCACCCAGCAGGGACGCAGCTTCAAGGCCGCTGCCGTAGAAGCAGCCACCATGCGTCTGCGCCCCATTATCATGACCTCGCTGGCCTTTTTGCTGGGCGTGCTGCCCATGTGCCTGACACACGGCGCGGGCGCCAACAGCCAGCACGCCATCGGCACAGGCATCATCGGCGGGACCTTCCTGGCCACATTCCTTGGCATTTTCTTCATTCCGGTCTTCTTTGTCTTCATCAGTCGTTTGTTCAACAGAGGCGAGATACGGCGCAGGATGGAACGCAGAAACAAGCCCGACAGTGTCGAAGACACGCCCGAAGACGACAGGAGCGCACCAGCCACGCCTGCGACCTGAGCAAAACCTTCACCAAAAACCCGGGCACATCCAGACAGAAGCATGGCCGCCTCTCCGGCACAATCGCGGAGAAGGCGGCTTTTCCATAAATTTCAGGCAGAGAAGACGGTCTGAAGCGATTTCAAAATAACATGCTGTATTGGACGGCCTGTCCTCACTCACGGAACCAGCCCCTGATATTGGCAGCAGTCACCGCATCACCCTCTCCCATTTCACTGCTGAAGGCATTTTTGTATAGTGTCTGTGTCAATATGAAACATCCTGACCATAGAGACCAAGCTTCATGGCCAGCAGGGCCAGGTATTCGCGCAGTGCGCTGACACTGTCATCCAGATTGCCGGCAGTTGGTGTCAAATCGCGCCACAGGGAAGGCTCCCAGACTGCAGGACGCCGATAATGGGCTGGCACAACGAGCACATCCAACCCCTGGCCTTTAAAGAGCGCCGCAGCACGCGGAGCGTGCAGGGCAGCCACTACCAGGGCTACCCTGTTCCAGCCTTGCTCCTTGAGCATGACCATGGTAAAATGGGCGTTTTCCGCCGTATTGCGGCTTTTGTTCTCGGCAATGAGCCTGTCTTCGGGCACGCCGAGATCCTTGAAAATACGCAGGGCGATATCCGCCTCACGCACGTCGCCGGCAAAAACAGCACCTCCGGTCACAAGCAGAGGCAACCCGGTAAACCTCTGCAGACGAGCCCCGGTCAGCATGGTCTTCCCCATGATGGGGCCAGGGGCGCCGCTTCCGGAAAAATCTGGCACGCCCGCCTCGGCGCCAGCTCCGGTCAGCACAATAACATCACATTGCGCAAGCTCCTGACCGTTAATGTCCGGATAGGCATACCTCTCTTCCAGGGGCCAGCAGAGCAGATCGCTGACCAGACGAAGTGAGAGAGCCCAGAGCAGGACAATGCTCAGGGCGAGCACGCGGCGGCCAGGCATCTTGAGATAGCAAGCCCAGGCGAAAACCGCGAGCAGGAGCAGAATTATCAGTCCCGGGGGGAACAGCCACAACGTCACAAACTTGATGCATTCCAGCATGGGCATCTCCACCTGTTCAGCGCACAGACGCAAGTCCAGGCCGTGCAGGCGCAGGCCTGGGCCAGAACCTTTTTCTGAGCTTTGGCGTATTCCGGCAAAAGGCGCATCAGGGCAAAATTGCTGGCTTCAATGGCTTCACAAACCAGGGATAGCAAGAGGCCTGGTGATCCGGACTGTCAGGCACGTCTTCGACCAGCATGCGCAAGCTCTTTTCTGCATCAGGCACCGGTCTGGTTGTCGCATGCAGAAGGCAGAGCAGCTTCAGGCCGGCATCAGGATCCTGCCGTGCTGCCTGCCGTGCGGGGTGATGCTTCGCTTTTTCCAGCATCTGCCGCCGGCTGCAGAAAAGCCACTATCCGGGCAAATATCCGGGGCAGCCCTGCACGTCTGCACGACTCGATAACAGCACCCGCACATCCTCGGGTATCAGCCCTGCCCCAGTGCAAAAAACGTCCAAAATCAGCCAGGCAACAGCATCCGCTTCAGCCGGAATCAGCACCATGGAAAAAGCCCGGCACACGCTTTTGCTGTCTGCAACAAACAGCCCTCCCAGAGTCAGACACCGCCAGGACAGTGCTGCCTCCAGGAAGGCCTCTGCCTTTTGTTAGTTTTCCTGCGCGTCGTCGCGGCCGTAATCGGGCCTCAGTACGTGATGGTATTTACGACGCAGTTCCTGCAGGCGTTTTTCAGTGATGGGCTCACCCTCCTTGCGGCCGCAGCGGGGGCAGACGTCGCCAATGATGCCGACATAGCCGCAGATGGGATCGCGATCGAGGGGATGGTTAATGGAGCCGTACCCTACACACTTGTCATGCATGTAGCGGATGATGGCCTCAAAGGCGTCGAGATTTTTGCCAGGATCGCCGTCCAGCTCCACGTAGGTGATGTGCCCGGCGTTGGTAAAGGCGTGATAGGGCGCCTCGATATCAATCTTTTTAAACGCCTTGATGGGGTAGTACACAGGCACATGGAAGGAGTTGGTATAGTAATCCCTGTCCGTGACGCCGGGGATAACGCCAAAACGCTTTTTGTCCAGTTCCACAAAACGCCCGGAGAGCCCCTCGGCAGGGGTGGCGATGAGGGTAAAATTAAGCTTTACTCTGCGTGATTCCGCGTCCAGGCGCTCGCGCATGTGCCGTACGATACGCAGCCCCAGCTCCTGAGCCTCGGCGCTTTCGCCGTGATGTCTGCCTGTGAGGGCCACCAGTGTCTCAGCCAGTCCGATAAAGCCTACGGTCAGCGTGCCGTGCTTAAGGATTTCGCCGATATTGTCCTCCCATGAGAGCTTGTCTGAATCAAGCCAGACGCCCTCGCCCATAAGGAATGGATAATTGGACACGCAGCGCGCAGACTGGATGGACAGCCGATGCATGAGCTGGCGGAAAACCAGGTTGATCATATCGTCCAGGGACGAGAAGAACTTGTCGATATCTCCCCTGGCCTGCAGCGCCAGACGCGGCAGATTGATGGATGTAAAGCTTAAGTTGCCGCGTCCGCAGGTGACCTCGCGCTCCGGGTCGTGCACATTGCCCATGACGCGTGTACGGCAGCCCATGTAGGCAACTTCGGAATTGTAGTCGCCGGGCTTGTAATACTGCAGGTTGAACGGGGCATCCAGATTGGAAAAATTGGGGAAAAGGCGTCTTGCCGACACCCGCATGGCCAGTTTGAAAAGGTCGTAGTTGGGATCGCCTTCGTTGTAGCTGACGCCGGCCTTCATCTTGAAGATCTGTACCGGGAATATGGCTGTCTCCCCGCCGCCGAGTCCTGCCTCAGTGGCCAGCAGAAGCTGTTTTGTCACCATGCGGCCTTCCGGGGTGGTGTCTGTGCCATAGTTGATGGAGCTGAAGGGCACCTGGGCGCCGGCACGCGAGTTCATTGTGTTCAGGTTATGGATAAGTGCTTCCATGGCCTGATAGGTGTCCCGCTCGGTACGACGCAGTGCCGTGGCTGCAGCGTATTCGGCCAGACGTTCTCCCTTGAGCAGCTGTGCTGTGACATTCCCCTGCTGACGCAGTACGTCCAGGGCTTTTTCAATGCGTCCTGGCAGTTCGGGCAGTGCACTCATGGTAATGGGCTCGGCGGCTGCAGCCAGATCAGCAGTAAAACGGACGGCCGTGCTGTTGTCCAGACCGGTCTCAACTTCCACAAAGGCGGTCAGTCCATCGCTATAGGTTTTGCGG
>CAZJPT010000046.1:0-10240 GCA_964547835.1 uncultured Desulfovibrio sp. | reverse complement strand
CAGATGCGGGCCAGCAGCTTCCGGGCAGATTAAGTTATTTTTGTACGGTTCCTTAGTGCTGCATTTCAATGGCGCCGCTCCTTCAAGGTCAAGGGCGCCGGGGTATAGTTATGAAAATAACTGTTCTTGACGGGGGCATCGTCAATCCTGGAGATCTTCAGTGGGATCCCATTACGTCCATAGGCGACACGGATATCTATGAGACAACCGCTCCAGAAGATATTGCCTCACGCACTGCCAATGCTGATGTAGTGATTACCAACAGGATGCCCTTGGACGCTGAGGATGTGGCGCACCTGGGAGCCAATGTGAAACTGCTGTCAGTCATGGGCACTGACTTGGGCAACGTGTGCATGTCCGCTCTGGAAAAAAGGGGAATCATGGTATGTAATGTGCATGGGTACAGTTCCGACGACGTAGCCCAGCACACAATTGCTCTTATACTCGGTCTTTATCGCTATATCAGCCCGCACTCGCGCAGCGTGCATGAAGGAGAATGGACCAGGCGTGGTTCATGGTGCTACTGGCTGCATTCACCAGGGAATCTGGACAAGAAAATTCTTGGCATCATTGGCTTTGGAGCCATAGGACGCAGAGTAGGACGACTGGCAAACGCATTTGGCATGGAAGTCATTGCCAACTGTCGTAATCCCCGTAACCCGCCTTCTTACAGCCCATTCAGTTTCGTTACTCTGGATAATCTGTTGCAGCGCGCTGACATCATCAGCCTGCACTGTCCGCTAACCAATGCTACCCGCGACATAATTAACGCCAAAACGCTTGCGCGTATGAAGGATGGCGCCTGCCTCGTCAACGTCTCGCATGGCTGCCTTGTCAACGAGGAGGACGCTCTGGCTGCACTGCGCTCTGGCAAGCTCAACGGCCTGGCTACTGACGTACTCCGTCAGGAACCGCCGCCAGCCGACGATCCATTTGTGAACGATCCACGCGTGCTCATCACGCCTCATATGGCGTGGACATCACGAACATCGAGGCAGCGTCTGCTGTCGCTCACAGGCGAAAACATCCGTCGCTGGATGCAGGGAACACCTATCAATATCTGCAGCAAGAGCAAGACAACTACGCAGCAGGATGCGCATTGACTTTCACACACACGCGTTCCATCCCAGAGTAGCAGCCAGGGCAGTGGCAGCTATTAATGAATCATGCGGGATTCAGTGTGAGGGAACGGGCCAGCTGACCGATCTGGAAAATGATGAAGAAAAGGCAGGACTGAACAGGCACGTGGTGCTCTGTGCTGCGCTCAGTCCGTCCGATGTAATTCCGTGTAATAATTTTGCCATCAAGGTCCGTTGCGATGACAGCAGAGCGGTGGCCTTCGGGACTTTGCACCCAGGCTGCGCCAACTGGGAGAAAGAGCTGGACCGTCTGGCCCGCAATGGTATACGCGGCCTTAGGAACTGCGGTAAAGTAACATTAGGCTTTTCCCTTGTTCAAACTGGCCTCAGTAGCCAGGTTTACCGTGATAAAACATAATGTTGTTTTCCAGCAGTTCCTTAAAATACATCCGGACCTCCAGGACTTTTCCATGGACGATCCGGCTATGTTGCCAATCTATGAGGCGTGTCAGGGGCGCTTTATTATTCTTTTTCACGTAGGCAGCCTGACCACAAGGCCTCAGGATGCGCCGTCATCGCCGTGGCGGCTCGCCAATCTCGTGCTTTCCTTTCCCTCTCTGGACATCGTGGCCGCCCATTTCGGAGGGTACCGCATGTGGCAATGGGTTCCGGAAGCGCTTTCTTCCTGTGCTGGCGAACACTTGTGGCTGGATACATCCTCGACGTCCATGTTTGTTGATGCGGCCACTTTGCGTTGCCTGATGTGCGTGCAGCCCAGGGAGCATTATTTCTTTGGCACAGATTATCCCCTTTATCATCCTTGTGGGGAAGTGGAACGCTTCCAAGCGTTGTCCGGGTACGGTGACGGGCAGATGGATGATCTGTTTGGCAACGCGGCACGGCTTTTGAGCGACTACGGCATGCTGTAGTTTCCCCGTCTGTCTCAGACCAGTGACCTGGACTGGATAGCCCCGTGGCTCCTCTGCATCATCAAAAAGACTCTGGAGCATCGAGAATAAGCTGCACTGGTTCCTCGACATCACGGGGCAGGACTATGTGCAGAGCAAGGACGACGACTACTTGCGTGATGTCACGACGCTGAACAAGGTCATGTACAACTTCACTTCCGCCGTCCAGGCCCTGCTGAGCACGGATTGCTACGAGAAAGTGTCAATGCAGAGCCTGGAGCAGTTTCATTTTGATATTTAATAACATCCGCCTTGCCTTCCATTGGCGGGATGGGGCCTTGAGGATGGCATCGTCAAGACCATTGATGCGGTAACTGCCGCTGAATCAGGACCTGGCTCCGTGAGTCCGGACATGTCACCTGACATATTGTATTTCAAAATAAATACGCTTGAGCAGACGAGTTGCCACTCAGGCGGCAGCCCGAGCAACAAGAGCAAATGACAGAAGCTGAGCAGGGACAACAGCGGTATACTTTTCGTGTCTCCAGCACAGTCTCTCAGAGATTTGGTCCGTTTGTGCCAGTTGCGTCTGCATTGTGGTTGAAGGCCATTTTGGGGTATGTGCAGCCGCTCAAAAATAAGAAAAGGGAAGACAATAACGTCTTCCCCTGATGTTCCTGTGAATGCCGGGCACCCGGCAACCTCTGTTACCGCTGCTTCCTTTCGGACCTGACGGGGTTGGCAGGATTACCGCCACCCGGCGTCATTCATCTATATCAGATGGATGGGACTGTCAAGATTTATGCGCCACAGTCTTCGAGCGCAGTTACGGCAGGGAGTTTCTTGCCTTCGAACAGTTCCAGGAAGGCACCACCGCCGGTGGATATATAGCCCATCTTGTCTGCCAGGCCATAGCTTTCCACTGCCGCCACGGAATCTCCACCGCCTACCACCACAAAGGCGGAAGACGAAGCCATACTTTGCGCAATGGCCTTGGTACCATCGCCAAAAGGCCTGGTTTCAAAGGCGCCTACCGGACCGTTCCAGACGATGGTGCTGGCCTTCATGAGAATCCCGTCGTACAGCTCGACAGTCTTCGGACCAATATCAAGGATCATATTGTCCGCGGGCACTGCGTCCATGGCACAAACAGTCACGTCCTGCCCCTCAGCCAGCCTGGGAGCGGTAACCACATCCACCATGAGCGGAATAGGTTTGCCAAGCGAGGCGGCCTTTTCGAGAATCTTTTTAGATTCGTCGATGAGCTCGGGCTCGTACAGAGATTTGCCCACATTATATCCAGAAGCGGCCAGCAGCGTGTTGGCGATGCCGCCACCTACAATTAGCCTGTCGACCCTGTCAATAAGGTTGTTGAGCAGTTCCAGCTTGGTAGATACCTTGGAGCCGCCAATAACGGCTACCATGGGGCGCGTGGGATGGTCGAGCACCCTGGCAAAGGCATCCAGTTCGGCCATGAGCAGCGGGCCGGCGCAGGCGGTTCGGGCAGCGCGGATGGCACCCTCAGTAGACGCCTGGGCCCTGTGCGCAGTGGCAAAGGCATCCATGACGTAGACATCACCCATACTGGCCAGTCTGGCAGCAAGTTCAGGATCGTTGGCTTTCTCGCCCTTGAGCATGCGCACGTTCTCAACAAGCACCACACCGCCAGGCCGCACCTTGCCTGCCACATCGAAGTCCTTTGTCAGGGCAACACGCTGGCCCAGGAACTCGGATAGACGAACGGCCACGGGCGCCAGCGAAAATGTCTCGTCGTAGACGCCCTCCTTGGGACGTCCAAGATGCGAGAGCACAATGACGCCGGCCCCCTTTTTCAGTGCCAGCTGTATGGTTGGTAATGAGGCACGGATACGCTTGTCATTGGAGATTTTGCCATTTTTGAGAGGAACATTGAGGTCTTCGCGAATAACCACGATTTTGCCGCTCAGATCCATATCCGTCATTCTCCGGATAGGCATAGTGCTTCCTCCTTTGTCAACAGAGCAGTACAGTCACTGGGAAAGTTAGCGGACGTCGCTCTGGATGCCGCCAATGATGAATACTAAGTCTTGCGCAAAATCGTCTAGCTGACAAGAGCTTTTGCCTTGGCCACGACGGCGTCTGCTGTGAAGCCGAAGTTTGCTGTCAAAACAGAACCTGGCGCTGAAGCACCAAAGTGATCGATGCCCAGCACATCTCCGTCAAGACCTGTGTAGCGCCGCCAGTAATCAGGCCAGCCGGCCTCCACGGCAAGTCTCGCACGCACGCCTGCGGGCAGCACTGATTCCCGGTAGGCGCTGTCCTGAGCGTCGAAAACGTCGCAGCTGGGCATGGAGACCACGCGGCAGGCAATACCTTCTTCATTCAGTCTGCCGGCGGCTTCCACGCAGATTGACACCTCTGAGCCGCTGGCCATAAGAATGACAGCGGGTTCCTCCTCGCAGTCCAGCAGCACGTAGCCGCCTCTGGCGACAGCGGCGTCGGCAGCCTTTTCGATGTAGGGGAGTCCCTGACGGGAAAGGGACAGGCAGGTGGGCTTTTGACTGGTAAGGGCTGCCTGCCATGCCACTGCGCACTCTTCGGCGTCACAGGGGCGCCAGACGCTTACGCCGGGCATGGAGCGCAGCATGGTGAGCTGTTCCACAGGCTGATGGGTGGGCCCGTCCTCACCGACGGCTATGCTGTCGTGCGTCAGCACCCAGACTACCCTGAGCTTCATGAGCGCGGCCAGGCGTATGGCGTGCTTGGCGTAGTCGGAGAACACCATGAAGGTGCCGGCATAGGGGATGAATCCTCCATGAGCGGCCATACCATTCATGATGCAGCCCATGCCGAACTCACGCACGCCGTAGTACAGATAGTTGCCTTCGTAGGTGGTCACGTCCACATTTACAGAGGACGGTGTGAGGGTGCCTACCGAACCGGAAAGGTCCGCTGAACCTCCGATGAGCTCCGGCATGGCCGGCACCAGCTTGCAAAGTACGTTTCTGGAGGCTACGCGGGTGGCCAGCTTTGTCCTGGCCTCACGGTTGTCCAGCACAAAATCACAGATAATTTTTTCCAGCCCGTCTGGGACTTCGTTATTCATGCGCCTGGAAAAGTCTGCGGCAAGTTCCGGAAAAGCCAGACGGTATCTTTCGAAGACTTCATTCCAGGCGGCTTCCAGTTCTGCCCCGGCGGCGCGCGCATCCCAGGCCTCACAGACCTCGGCGCTAAGTGTGAAGGGACTGACGTCCAGGCCCAGTGTCTTTTTTGCTTCCCTGGCCAGTTCACTGCCCAGGGGGGCACCATGTGACGTTTCCGAATCCACTCGCGCCGAGCCAAAGCCGATGTGTGTGTGGCAGATAATGAGGCTCGGGCGCTGTAGGTCAGCCCTGGCCGCAGCCAGAGCCTTATCAAGAGCGTCGCAGTTATGGCCATCGACTGGCCCGATAACCTGCCAGCCATAGGCCAGATAGCGCTGACGGACATCTTCCGTAAACCAGCCATCCACCTTGCCGTCAATGGAAATGCCATTGCTGTCGTAAAGGCAGATGAGTTTTCCCAGTTTCCAAGTGCCGGCCAGCGAACAGGCCTCGTGGCTCACGCCTTCCATGAGGCAGCCGTCGCCGAGAAACACGTAGGTGTGGTGATTGACGATCTCGTAACCAGGACGGTTGTAGCGTCTGGCCAGAATGGCTTCAGCCATGGCCATGCCTACAGCCGATGCTATGCCCATGCCCAGGGGACCGGAGGTGAGGTCCACACCCGGGGTGTGCCCCAGCTCAGGGTGTCCTGGCGTCAGAGAATTCCACTGTCTGAAGTTGGCGATGTCGTCCATGCTGACGGCATAACCCGTCAGATGCAGCACGGCGTACATAAGCATGGAAGCGTGACCGTTGGAGAGCACGAAACGATCACGGTCACACCAGTTGGGATTGGAAGGATTATGGCGCAGGCCGTGGCGCCACAACGCCTCGGCCATATCGGCCATGCCCAGAGGGGCGCCTGGATGACCGGATTTTGCTTTTTCAATGGCATCGATGGCGAGAGCCCTGACGGCGTTGGCACACTGACGACGGGTTACTGGCATGGCAGGTTCCTCTATACGCTTGCGCTGCTGTGTTTCCAGGATAGGAATGCTGTCGCGGCCGCTCGCTGCGGCTCTGAGCCGGCTGCATCCATGAATTGTTTGAGACGATCTCCGTAGGGAGGATGATTGAAGAAAGCGGAACCGGACACAAAAATATCGGCGCCGCAGGAAACGAGCAAGGCCGTGTTTTCCGGGCTGACGCCGCCATCTACCTGAATGGGTATTTCCTCACCGCCATGTTCATCAAGCAGGCGGCGGGTAACCGCAATTTTTTCCTCTATCATGGGGAGGAAACGCTGTCCGGAGAAACCAGGGTTTACGCTCATAAGCAACACCATGTCCAGGTCCCGTGTCAGCCAGCGCAGACAGCTGATGTCCGTAGACGGATTGAATGCTGCGCCGCAGCGCACACCCAGTTCACGGATGCGGGCAAGACAACGCTGCAGATGGCGCTCGGCCTCAACGTGCACTACCAGCATGTCGGCTCCGGCTTTGACAAAGTCTGCAATGTAGCGGGAGGGTGTATCGACCATGAGATGCACGTCAAAAAAGAGAGCTGTTGTCTTGCGCAGTGACGCAATGACAGGCGTCCCGAAGGTGATGTTCGGGGCAAAGGCGCCGTCAATGACATCGAGATGCAGCCAGCGCACACCGGCCTGTTCGAGGGCTGCGCACTCCTCGCCAAGACAGGAGAAGTCGGCAGAAAGGAGGGACGGGGAAAGAATCATGTTGCTGTACCCTTGTCGGCCTGTTTGAGCAGGTCGTAGATGGCGCGCAGTTCCGTCATGACATCCTGCAGAAAAAGCTGGTTTTCCTGACGGCGTCTAAGCGCGTTTTCCCGGCGTCGCCGGGCAGTGTTCTGGCGGCGTTCCTCGAGCTCACGGCTGCGGGCTTCCTTTTCTTCTGTGGGAAGGGCTCTGGAACTGGCCGAGCGTCTGAGCGCGTGACGTGCGCCCTCGATGGTGAGGCCCCGCACGTAGAGCAGTTCACGAATGCGACGCAAAAGCTCCATGTCTTCGGTCGTGTATCGGCGCTGGCCGCTTTCCCTGCGCTGCGGTGCGAGTTCGGGAAATTCCGTTTCCCAGAAACGCAGAACAGAAGGCTTCACGCCCAAAAGGGCTGCGGCTTCGCCAATGCGGTACGTCTTATTCCGTGAAGGCATGATTCTGTCTCCAGCAGAAAAGTTGCGTCATCACCAGGCAGGGGGACGTATGTCTGCGTCACGGTGAACATATTTGCAGGATGCCATGTTTTCATATTTTCGTCCACAGTCCAGACGGGAAACGTTCGCTTATCAGGACTGTCCTTAATCTGCGTCATGCCGCATTTTCAGGAGGCCATAACGACAAAAGGGGACGCGAGCCAGACCAGAATCGCATCCCCGGAATACAACATACTGCCTGCAGGGCGGCTAGACGCGTACGCCCAGATGCTTCTCCAAAAGGCTCACCAGACGATCACGTTCCTTGTCCGCTTCAACGTCCTTGAGTGTCTTCGCTGCGTGACGGAAGGTCAGCCGGAAGGTAAGATTTCTGGTAGCCTTGTCGTCAGGAACATAAAGGTCAACCATGGAGGCTTCGACCAGCAGGGGTGAAGCGTGCTGCCAGATGGCGTCCAGAATGGTCTGTGCCTGCATGGAAGGATCGCACAGAAACGTGACGTCACGGCGCACGGCAGGGAAGACAGGCAGACTCTGGAAGGCAAAGACGGCTGCGTCACGCAGGGAGCGCAGGTTCTCGAGGTTGAGCTCAGCCATCCACACGGGCCAGCGGGCCTCGTATTTGTCGGCTACTGCTGGACGCATGCGTCCCATGTGTCCGATGACGGTGTCGCTGACGCGTATTTCCACGCAGGGAACGTAGTAGGGATGTTCATCCAGCAGGCGTACGCTCATGGCGGGCAGGTTGAGATGACGCAGGAGGCTTTCGCATACGCCCTTGAGATCCAGGTAGTCCAGCTCGCCGGCTTTCTGCGGCCAGGCCGTGTCAAATCGGCGGCCAGAAAGCATGATGCCCAGCATGGGAGTTTCCCTGACCGTGGTGTAGGACGCTGCGTCCTTGTGGAAGACTCTGGCGATTTCAAAAAAGCGTGCCGACACAGCGCCCTGCCGCATGTTGGTGCTCAGTGTATGCAGCAGGCCCGGAGCCAGGACTGTGCGCAGCACGTCCTGATCTGCGCTCAAGGGATTCATGACCTGGATGCGATCATCGGAAGGAAGCTGCAGCAGGTCCAGGTCCCTGTTGCCTGTGAAGCTGTAGTTGATGGCCTCGTTTAAGCCAATGCCGCTGCACCAGCGACGCAGACCGTCAAGGAAGGCGTAACCGGTCTCGGGCGCGCCCGCGTCGTCAATCTGGCGCTCGATGCCAGGCAGGACTGGCTTCACGCGATCCATGCCGTAATACCGGGCCACTTCCTCAATGAGGTCGCACTCTCTGGTGAGGTCTGGACGCCAGCTGGGCTGGGTCACCTCCCAGGTCTCTCCCTTCTCTTCAATGGAGCAGCCAAGACCGCTGAGGACCCTGCGGCTGAACTTCTGGCCCGGATCTTCGCCCAGCAGCCACGTGCAGCGGGCGGGACGGTAGCTGATTATGGCTGGCTTGAACGGTGCCGGCTCGCTGGCACAGAGGCGATCCGAGACAATACCTCCGGCCAGTTCCTGCATCATGGCGCAGGCGCGATCCAGGCTCCACCGGCAGTGATTTTGATCCACACCGCGCTCAAAACGGAAGCTGGCTTCGGAGTGCAGGTTCAGCCTCCTGGCCGTGCCGCGGATGGTGGCCGGGTGGAAGATGGCTGCCTCCAGGAAGACAGCAGCGCTTCTATCCGTGATTTCTGAAGCCAGTCCGCCCATGACGCCGGCCAGACCCACTGCGCCATCTGTGTCGCGGATAGTGAGATCCTTAGCGCAGAGCACACGCTCCTGGCCGTCCAGAGTGGTAAAACGCTCGCCCTCGGATGCCGTTTTGATAATCACGCGTCCGCCGCGTATCTGGCCCAGGTCAAAGGAATGCAGCGGCTGGCCGCATTCCATGAGAATATAGTTGGTGACGTCTACCACATTGGAAATGGCGCGCACACCTGCGGCGTGCAGGCGGCAGCGCATGGCCAGCGGGCTCGGGGCGATTTTTACACTGCTGATGACGCGTCCGAGATAGAGCGGACAGAGGGCAGCGTCGTCGATTTCAATAGTGGGATGGGGGACGTCCACACGACTCAGAATCAGAGGTCTGTCAGGCACACTCATGGGCAGGTTGAAGGCCACGGCCACCTCGCGGGCCAGACCAATGACGGACAGGCAGTCGGCCCTGTTGGGTGTCACGTCGATGTCCAGCACCTCGCGATCCAGATCAAGAGCGTCCACCAGCCTGTCACCGACCTTGAGCGTATCAGGCAGTATCAGTATGCCCTCATGATTCTCGCTCAGGCCCAGCTCGCGCTCAGAGCAGATCATGCCGTGCGATGGTTCGCCGCGCAGTTTGGCCTTCTTGATGACCATGCCGCCGGGCATGACCGTTCCCACCAGAGCCACAGGCACCGTCTGGCCGGCAGCTACGTTGGGAGCACCGCAGACGATGGGCAGCAGCTCTCCCTGACCTGCGTCCACTTTACAGACGTGCATATGATCAGAGTTGGGATGGGGAGTGCACTCGATCACCTTGCCCACCACGATGGATGAGATTTCCTTGAAAGGATGGACTATCTCCTCAAGTTCAAGGCCCAGCATGGTCAGGCGGTCAGCCAGGGCCTCGGCAGTGCCCTCGTAAGGAACAAATTCACGCAGCCAGGAAAGAGAGAGCAGCATATGTCACCTTGACGCCGCAGGCGTCATAGAAAGCAGGATGGGAAAGCAGAATCCGGTTACCAGAGCGGGGTATCGTCCTTGACGTCGGGCAGGGGACGTTCGGGCTTTTTGTATCCCCCGTAGGCGCCGGCGGGAAGACGCTTTTTAGGAGCCTTTTCCTCGACTTCGCCGGTAATGGGATTGCCGTACGCGTCCACAAATCCGCCGATGGGCTTCTGGGGGCGTCCCTTCATGGTATCTCCGGGCATTTCCACGCCGGTCTGCGGCGGCTTGGGCGACGACGAGACAGATGCGGCCATGAGGGTGTCAGGCGTGCACAGACACGACGCCAGCATAGCGGCCATGGCCAGTTGGCAGAGGCGACCTGTCATCACCGTGTGAA
>CAZJPT010000045.1:0-10351 GCA_964547835.1 uncultured Desulfovibrio sp. | reverse complement strand
ATTGCGAATCGGGATTTATAGGTCTAGCCATGCTCACCTCCTTAAACGGTAAAAAATTTACCGCTCATTCAGAGGGTGCGCAAGCTGAAATTGTCAGATTTTGCTGAATATTCGAAGGTCTACCTCCTCTAGTCCTGGTTAAATGTAAAATCCTTAGAAAAATTCAGATTTTCTGGCACCGTGCGCCAGGGTCACTGTGTCGCCGAAGAAGTGCTTCACCAGAGTCCTTGTCTGCGGGTCCGGCTTGTTGGAGACCACAGCCATGGCCACTCCCATGGATTTGAGTCTGGCCAGAGCTTCGGGAATGCCTTTGTAGGGCATGGTCCGTGTCAGGAGACTGGCGCTGTACACAGCCTTGCCCTCATCGACGAGGGCATTGAAGACGTCGTCGTCAAGGGATGCCCGGACATCCTTTGGAAGGGCCCGGGAGAGCAGTTTTGCAAAGCCATTGCCTACGAAGCGGCGGTAGTTCTCCTCCGGGTGCGCGGGCCAGCCGTATCTCGTCAGTACGGTGTTGGTGGCCATGGCGATATCAGCCAGAGTGTCCAGCAGGGTCCCGTCAAGGTCAAAGACAAGGGCGTCGAAGGGCATTTGCATCTCCTTGAAGCACGGGCAGCGTCCTGTTGTCCGGGCCGCGGACCCGGGCTGGAAATTATGCGCATACCCTCCAGAGCAGTTATATTGACATGGACACGATACGGAATACCTTCATCGGTGACATGGGAGAGGTGATGTGGTGCATGCTACCGGTATCAGGGGCAGGTTCAGTGCGTGTGGATATGCTGTTCAGGATGTCAGTCTATTTGAAACCACTATAGCACAGACGGGCGGTGTACGCCAGATCGCCACGACCCGCCCTTGTCGTCACAAGGAGGAAATGTGCGCCTGCTGGCCTGTGATTTCGACGGAACACTTTTTCGTGAGCGCACAGTGTCCCGGGAGGACATTGTGGCCCTGGCCGCCTTCAGGAAGGCCGGAAATGTCTTTGGTATCGTTACCGGGCGCGGGGCCATGACGTTGATGCGCGAACTCGAGCGCCATTCCCTGCGCTGGGATTTTCTGCTCTGCAACAATGGTGCTCTGCTGCTTGACGAGCAGGGCAGACTTACTGCTGCGCGGTCTCTGCCGGAGGACGTGACCCGCCGTCTGCTTGAGCATGAGGTGACAGCCAGTGCCGCCTCTACAGCTCTCTTCGACGGCCTTGCCATGCACGTGCTGGAGGGCGGCGGCAGATGGCTCAATCCCGTCTACGATCCGCCCTTCATGAGCAGGGAAAAAGCCCTGTGCACGTCTTTTGTGCAGATAAGCTACGGCTTTTTCTCCCGTGCCGAGGCCTTTGCCTGGGGTGGGCGCCTGGCGGCCGAGATGGAGGGGCAGGCCAGGGTGCAATGCTCCATATCCGTTGCTGACGTGACAGCGCTTGAGGCCGGTAAGGCAGCCGGTATTGCCTGGGCCTGTGCTGAGCGCGGCTGGGATCCCGGGGAGATCATTACCTGCGGCGATGATGAAAACGAGGTGGAAATGCTGAAGCACTGCCGGGGCTGGGCCATGGCAGGAGGTGACGAGAGCGTATGCGCAGCGGCCGTGGGAACAGTGTCAAGTATTGCGGAACTTCTCAGAATAAGCTATGATCCGGACTGAAGAAAGGCTATGCTTATGCGGGGATGATGGTGATTTGGACGCGGCATGTGCTGGTTTTTGAGCCGCAGTTTCCGACCGGAACAGATCAGTGTTCCCCGAAAGGAGCAGACCATGCGTCCGTGTGAAGAACAAGTGCGAATATTTGCGACCTTGATGCAAGGGGGAGTGTATGGCACGCGGTATTATAACAATTAACGGCATGGGCAAGGAACTGGCGTGGACACTGGTACAGCAGGCCCGGGGCATTCCGGATGTCAAGGCTCTGGACGACTTTCTTATTGATCGCACCCTGGTGCTGATGTTCGCCAGGGCTGATTTGTCCGAGCGTTTGTGCATTACGGCTGCCATACGTCAGATGAGCGGCCACGCCATTTACATGGGCCCTGAGGAAAACTGGGAGGCAGCCCTCTCCAGATACCCTGTGGCAATGCTCGGATCCATGAGTTACTATATGGACGGCGTGTTCATTCATGGCATGCGCATGACACAGTGGAACGCCGGCAGGGACGTGACCTACCCGGTGATAAACCTGGGCGGTGCTGACGCCCATCCTGCCCATGCGCTTGCCGACATTGTCTGCATGATGCGCAGCTGCCGGGATAATCTGAGAGACGCAAGGCTATGCTGGCTGGGCTGGCCTAGTGGCGCCATGTTTTCGCTTATGGCGGCAACGCAGTTCTTCCCCTTCTCCATGACACTGTGCGTGCCGGACAAGTACAATAAAGATCCCCTTGTCGCCCTCATCAACCGCTACAAGACGGATATCACGATATGTGACACGCCCCGGGAAGCGGTGCGCGGCTGCAATTTTGTCATGGGCGGCTCAAGTGAGAACATGCATCTGGAGGAGATACAGAACTGGCGCATAGATGCGAACCTTCTGGCCGCAGCGGACAAGGATGTCCGGGTTATGGCCGGTACCAATCCCATGCACTGCATCCCCGTTGACAGCGCATTGGCGGGTAGTGCCAAAGAGCTCTTCCTGGAGCAGGCTCAGAGTCGTCTGTTGGTTTACAAGCGGATCCTGCACTGGCTTTTCGAACTTTAGACCCTTTTTTTTCCGGCACGGCCGGTACATGCCGGTCGCGCCGTCAGTTCAAGGTGGGCCAGAAGGCGCGTGAGCTGGCCGGTGCGAAACCTGAGGAAAAGGCGTCCAGCAACGTGCCGAAATAGACGCGCAGACGGGGTTTTATCTGCTGGCCACGCATGTCGGTGCTGGAATAGAACAGACCGGTCTCGCTGTCACCGATCCAGGGCTGACTGGCAGCCTCGAGGCTCAGCACCATGTCCCAGAAACCGCGTCGTTCATGCATGGCCTCGATCTGCAGCTGCATAAGGCCGGCCAGGTATTCTTCGGGGTAATCGGAATCGCGCACTACATAGGCCAGTCCCCTGGCTACCATATAGCCGCTGAGACTGACGCCGTTCTCCAGGATTGCATCGCAGATCAACATGCCCTGTGTGTCCCTGCGGTTCGAGGGGACCATAAGGGTGACGAGCTGCCTGGAGGACACGGTTTTCAGGACGTCATGGGCTTCTGCTGCGTACTTCTGTTCGCCGGCGTGCGTTGCGCTGGCCGTAGTCATGGGGACATTCTGCGTTTGCGGATGAAAGTTCTCCCTGAGCAATTCCTGCGTTTCGCGCTGTTTGGGCAGGGAGATGGCGAAGTCTGGGGCGTTGACACAAGCGAGCTGCACCTGCCTTCTGTCAGCAAGGCGCAGTGTGTCGCCATCGGGTACAAGAATAACGCGCCCCTTCGGTTGATGCCGGAGGGGCGTTAAATATGAGCCCAGGGAAATCAAGCGCGCCGTTTTATTCTCCGTGATGGAGGCAGCAGCACCGGCGGCTGTGTCACGATTTTCTGAAGCGGCCCAGCCCGTGTCAGCGCACGCCGCGGGCGTGAGCGGAAGGGCTGTCAGAGCAAGGCTGCACACCGCTGACAGAAAGAAAGGACGCAGGAGCGTTTTCAAGACGTTGCACCGTATACACTCAGGCCGCCTGGCGCGGTCTGGAACCGCGCTACAGGGATTAGTTTTCGTAGTAGGAGCGCAGCGGCTGGCTGCGGTTCGGATGGCGCAGCTTGCGCAGCGCCTTGGCTTCAATCTGACGAATGCGTTCGCGGGTGACGTTGAAGAGCTTGCCTACTTCCTCGAGGGTGTGATCGCTCTTCTCAGAAATGCCGAAGCGCTTGCGCAGTACCTGCTCCTCGCGTGGTGTGAGGTCGGACAGCACCTGAGCGAGCTGTTCGGAAAGCTTGGTGTTGATGACTTCCTCGGCAGGGGCCACGGCCTTTTTGTCCTCAATGAAATCACCCAGACTGGAGTCTTCTTCGTCGCCGATGGGCGTTTCCAGGGAAATAGGTTCCTTTGCGATTTTGAGGACCTTCTTGACCTTTTCCACCGGATAATCCATGCGCTCGGCGATCTCCTCGGGCGTGGGATCGCGACCTAATTCCTGCACCAGGTAGCGCGAGGTGCGGATAAGCTTGTTGATAGTCTCAATCATGTGCACCGGGATGCGGATGGTGCGGGCCTGATCAGCAATGGCCCTGGTGATGGCCTGGCGGATCCACCAGGTGGCATAGGTGGAGAATTTATAACCGCGCTGGTACTCGAATTTGTCTACGGCCTTCATGAGACCGATATTGCCTTCCTGGATGAGGTCCAGGAATTGCAGGCCGCGGTTGGTGTATTTTTTGGCGATGGAGACCACCAGACGCAGATTGGAGCGGATAAGTTCCTGTTTGGCGCGCATGGCCGCGTTGTTTCCGCGGCGGATACGCCAGAGGACTTCCTCAAGGTCACCGACGTTCTGGCAGCAGCGCTCCTGCAGGCGCTTGAGAATTTCTATCTTGCCCTGCAGCATTTCCCTGAAGGAAAAGACCTCGTCTATGCTCATATGCAGCATAGCGGCCGCGTCGGCCGGCTTGAGGGTACGATCGCTCAGCCTGGAGAAAATATCTTCCAGCTCTTCCTGCTTGTATCCAGTGCTCAGAATGTAGGCGGACAAATCGCGCTGGCAGTTGTGCATCTGGCGGACATAGTCCTCCACTGTTTCAATGACGCGGTCAATGAGCGTTTTTTCCAGCTTGATGTCAGCCAGACGCGTGACGACGTCTTTCTTGAAGGAGAGGACGTCCTTGTACAATTTCTTGAGAGTGCTTGGCTTTTTTTCCTCGCCGCTTGTGCTTTCATTGAGGCGGCGGTAGAGCTTCTTGTGCTTTTTGTAGATTTCCCTGATCTCGTCAAGCAGAAGAATGACGCGGCTGCGCTGATTCATTTCGTCTTCGGACGGATCGTCTTCCTCAATGGTCTTGACCACGTCCTTGAGCTTGATTCTGCTGTTGCGGAGTTCTTCGCCTACCTGAATGAGTTCCTCAACGGCTACAGGCACTTCCACAAGCGCAAAGAGCACGTCCAGCTCTCCCTGTTCGATCTTCTTGGCGATAAAGACTTCGCCATCTCTGTCAAGCAGGGGAACTGCACCCATTTCACGCAGATACATGCGCACAGGGTCAGTGCTTCGGGAAGAATAGTCTGCGTTATCCTCTTCGTCGCTGATTTCGAGACTGTCCTTTTCAGTCTCTTCCTCGATACCAACGCCCTTGGAGGTGATTCGCTTTCCCTCCTTTTCGGAGTCTACGATGGCGATTTCCATCTGTTCAAAGATGCCGATGATTTCGTCAAAATGGTCGGGAGTGTTCTTTTCGGGAATTTCCCTGGCCACTTCCTCGAAGGTAAGAAAGCCTTTTTCCTTGCCCCTGGCAATGAGTGCCTGGATTTTCTGCACATCACTGGCTGTGCCGGAGGTAGTGTTAGGACTGCTCATCTTTTCTTTTTCTCCGAAACAAGATTTCGCAAAGCGTCAAGGAGTTGCACCCTGACACCCTGGTCATCCTGGGCATCGTTCAGGCAAAATGCAGCTTAAAAAATATATTTTTGAATGTTCTGAAATTAGTTGTCAAGAAAAATTTTTATGTACGTTCTGCGGGCTGTATCCTGGGTGGCGTAATGGCCGCTCCCGGGAAGATGAGCTCACTGGCGACTGTAACGGTCTTCCCTGTGTGCACCAGGATGCAGATGGTGTGTCCTGACTGACAGCTGCCCTAGTGATGGAATGGCGGAGATGTCAGGTGGCAGAGGTGGAAAATAAGCCATGCTGGAACTCGAACTTGTCTGTGCCTCAAAGGACGTCAGTATTGCCTTGCCGGCTCTGTTTCGGGAGTGGCAGGTCGCGTCTCGAGGAGCAGATGCCGTTCATGGGGTCTTGTTCTCCGGGGCCTGACTGCGCAGGGAGTTAAGGAGCTGCATGCCCGCGTCATAATCTCCCTGAGCATCGTTTTGGCGTAAAACGGCAGAGATGGAAGAGCGCTGCAGATTTTGAAAATATTTATCAAGGATCTTTTTGAGTGCAGCCAGTTCAGGTTCCGGGGTCACGCAGGGGGGTGCCTCCAGTCCGCGCCAGCGGTCCCAGAGGACGCGGCCCTGTCCCTCAAGGGTGTACCCTGCTGTCTCACCCGAGGATTCGATCTTCTGCCAGAGTCCCCGGGCCATGGTGGACTTGAGCGCGATGTCCGCGCCCATGTCCCGAATCTCGCTGAGACGGTCCGGATAACGGATGGACACGCGCAAAATTTCCAGTTCGATAGTGGACAATCCAGTGATATCCTTCTCAGAAATTGATGGGGACGCCAGGGACGCACGCTGTCCGCCTGTCTCCCCGGCCAGGCCCGCACGCAGCTGAGATTCATCAAAATTGAGCCAGCGGGCCAGGTAGGAAATGGTGGGCGAGACGAGCTCTGGAATGGTCATGGACTTGATAAGGCTGCGACACCAGTCGAGGGCGTCCTTCGGCGAGAAGCGGCGCACGGACTCCACGCAGAAGCGCATTGCCGGCATGGCCTCTGCCGCCAGCTCCTCAAAGGCCTCCTTTCCCTTGCTGCGCAGCAGTGAGTCGATGTCCTCTCCCTCGGGTTGGGAAATGACCTTGATCGTGGCTCCGCGTGCGAGAAACTTGGCCGCTGCAGCCAGGGCTGCCTTGCGGCCGGCCGCATCTCCATCATAGAGAAGCATGATTTGTGGCGAGTAGCCCAGCAGACGCTGTACCTGCTGGTCGGTTAAGGCCGTGCCCAGACCACCGACGGCGTTTTCGTAGCCATACTGATGCAGGGTCAGCACGTCCATGTAGCCTTCGGTCAGGTAAACGGTTTTCGTGACCCGTATGGCCTTGCCGGCCATGTCCAGGCCGTAGAGGTGTTCGCCCTTTTTGTAGATGGGGGAATCGTGGCTGTTGATGTACTTGGCTTCGTCGCGGTCGTCGATAATGCGTCCGCCAAAGGCTATGGTCTCGCCCCCCGTGTTGCGTATGGGAAACATGAGACGGGCGCGGAAGGGATCGTAGGGTTTGCCCGTTTTCGAGGACATGCCCAGAAGCCCCCCGTCAACGGCCAGCCTGGTGTCGCAGCCCTGGCCGCGCAGGTACTGCGTGAGGTCGTGCCAGTCGTCTCTGGCCCATCCCAGACCAAAGCGGGCCATGAGTTCAGGCGAAATGCCGCGTTTTTCCATGTAGGCGCGACAGGCTGCGCCGTCTTCCTTTTGCAGATTGGCGGTGTAGTGTGCAGCAGTCAGACGGTACATGAGCATGAGCTGCTGGCGGACTGTGCGTTTCTCGCGCGCTGCCCTGGCAGCCCCGGCCTGTTCCGGGGAAGGGCTTTGCAGTGTGACGCCAGCCTCCAGGGCCAGCTGCTCCAGGGCGTCTTTAAAGGATACGCCATGGTATTCCATCCAGAATGTAAAGATATCTCCTGATTTCTGACAGCCAAAGCAGTGAAAGCGACCATCCTGCGTCACGTTGAAGGAGGGTTTGGTTTCCTGGTGAAAGGGACAGGGCGCCACGTAGCGGTTGCCCACTTGACGCAGCGGAATGTAGCGGTTGATCAGTTCAACGATGGAGATGCGTTCCTTGATGAGCGCAGTGGCGTCATTACTGGCCATATCATCTATTTCTCCCGTCTCCTTTTCCGTCTACCCGAGACTGACGATGGTCATGCCGTCGCCGCCCCGATCGGCAGGAGCCAGACTGTATCCGGTAACATGCGCACATCCGGAGAGCCACTCGTGTATGGCCCGGCGCAGGGCTCCGGTGCCGCGGCCGTGTATAATCTCCACTTCATCCATTTCAGCCAGCCAGGCCTTGTCGATGAAGGACTGCAGGCGCATCACTGCCTCATCAGCGCGCATACCGCGCACGTCCGCACTCCAGGCAGCCGCAGCTGCCTGACTGGCACTCTGCCCCCGCGCTTTTTGAACAGCCTGAGGCCTTGGCGCAGAATTTTTAGCTGACACTGCCTTTGCAGCAGGCAGACTGCCGAGAACGCCGGTGTCAGCCCACAGCGAGACGCCGCCCATGTCCAGGCGCACCCGACCGCGGCGTTCGTCCACCTCGGTGACCACTCCCTTCCTGCGGAAGATGGTGTGCGTGACCATGTCGCCCACCTGCAGACTGGGTACGGATGCAGCACTGCGCTCCTGCGTTTTCTTATCGGCACGAGCCAGCTCGGCACGCAGGGCAGACATCTGGCGCAGAGCCTGTTTGTGTGTGGCTTTCTGCTCCTTGACTGCGCGCATCAGCTCCTGGGCTTTGGCGCGCACTTCTTCATGCAGGCGGTGGCGCTCGGACTCCAGGCGTTCACGGTAGTGCGTCTGGGCATTGCGGGCCCTGACCTGCTCTTCTTTAAGAACTTGCATTTCCTTTTCCCGCTGCAGGGCCAGCTCGTTGAGCTTGCGCAGCAGGGCTGAGGTGTCCTCGCCGTCCTGAAGCAGATAGTGCTCGGCCCGGCGCAGCACGCATTCGGGGAGGCCGTATTCGCGGGCTACATCCAGCGCCTGACTGGCGCCCACCTGATCATAGGCCAGCACGTAGAGGGGCTTGCGCGTGTCAGCGTCAAAGAGCATGGACGCGGCGCGGACGCCATCCCTGGCCAGGGCGTAACTTTTGAGGGCAGGAAAGTGCGTGGCTGTCAGGACAAAAACCTGTCTTGCCAGCAGCTCGTCCAGAACGGCCTGGGCCAGGGCAGCGCCCTGGGCGGGATCCGTGCCGGCGCCAAACTCGTCGAGCAGGACCAGTCCCGAAGGCCCCAGGTGTTTCCAGGCTCTGGCCAGATGCTTAATCTGGGCCGTGAAGGTGGACACGTTGTCCTCAAGACTTTGCTCGTCGCCGATAAAGGCGTCCATGCGCGAAATCCAGGGCAGATGGGATCCGGCATCCACGGGCGCGGGCAGGCCGGCCAGAGTCATAGCTACGCACAGTCCCAGAGTCTTCAGGCAGACGGTCTTGCCTCCGGCGTTGCCGCCGGTGATGACAACCGCCCTGTCGCCAGGTCGAAAAATAATGTCTACAGGCCGCACGCGGTCATATGCTGCCTTGAGTGCTCTGGCGGTGCTGTCCCGGGACGGCTCTCCGTCCCCTTGCGAAGCGGCACCAGCAGTTTTGCCAGTTCCGGCCAGCATGAGCAGAGGATGACGTGCCCGCGTCAGCAATATGCCCTCGGACAGGGAAGTGAGGGGTACCATGCGGCCGCCAATGGCACTGGCCAGACAACTCTTGGCCCTGAGCAGGTCCAGCTCAGTGAGCAGGCGCAGTGCCGCCAGCACGCCCTGACTGTCACGTGCTACGAGTTCAGCCAGAAAGAGGATGACCTTGCGCTCCTCCTCACGCTCTTCACGCCGCAGCTCCTGAATGCGGTTATTGAGCTCTACCAGAAACATGGGCTCGAAGTAGCATGTTTCGCCGGTCTGCGAGTAATCATGCACAATACCCTGCATTTTGTTTTTGTAGCTGGCTTTGAAGGGCAGCACATAACGGTCGGATGAGAGCGTCATGAACTCGTCCTGCAGATAGGGCAGGACATTGTATTTCTCAGCAAAGGAGCGTGCTCTGCGCAGAGCTGTCTGATGCAGGCTGCGCAGCTCTGTGCGCACCTGAAAAAGCTCGGGCGAGGCCTCGTCGCGCAGCTCGCCGTCATCGTTGATGCAGCGTGCAAGGGCCTGGATGAGCGTCTGTGGCATGGGCGGATCGCTGGCCAGAGCCAGCAGCCCGGGCCATTTCTCCCCAGCCTCGTCCACGCAGATGGCTGTGCTGCACGCGGCTGCCTTTTGCAGCGCGTCGCGCAGGTCAAAAAGATCGTCCAAATCACAGGCGACTCTGGCTGTACCCCTGGCCGAAAGCTCGTCAACAAGGCCCGTCATGTCCCGGAAGGCACCGGGTACGGCATTCTGACCTGCCCCGGGCCTGGACGCAAAGGTCAGGTACTCGTCGTAGAGTTTCTGGGCACCGGCTACAGCCTGTTCGTCCGGCAGAGGCTTGAGTGCGACGGCACAGGCCGCGCCGCGCTCGGACTGACAATATCCGGCCAGACAGGCTAGAAGGCTGTTGAAATCAAGAGCGCCAAGAGTGCGGTGATGGATCAAGGCAAAAACTCCCTCAGGAATTGTGCAATGACAAGAAGTCTGCGTTGGCAAAAAATTTTTAAAGCAGCGAATGATGAGGGCAATGCATCCTGCGTCGTCTGTGTGCACACATTACCAAAAAACAGCCTGACACTCCCCACGCCTGAAAGCGGGAGAAAGCTTCTTCCATCGCAGCCTCCCTGGCTTTCGCCTCCGAAGGTCTTGCAAATGTCCGCGAGTGCAGATTCGGGCATGTCCGTCTG
>CAZJPT010000044.1:0-10387 GCA_964547835.1 uncultured Desulfovibrio sp. | reverse complement strand
CTGAATGTTGCGTGGTCTTCGTCGGCTATCAGGCCGCAGGCACGCCTGGCCGCATGCTCGTAGATGGCGCCAGGAAGCTGACTCTTTTCGGGGAGGACATGGAAGTACGGGCAAAGCTGTATTTTATCAATAATTTCTCGGCCCATGCCGGGCAATCGCAACTGCTTGACTGGCTCGCGCCTGTAGCCTATTCCAAGCCGCAGGTAATTCTTGTACACGGCGAGTCCAGGGCACAGACCATTCTCGCCGGTCACATCAAGGAGCGCTTTGGCCTTGAGGTTATCACGCCAGCCTATCTTGAGGAGATGACCCTGCATGGCAAGAAGGTGGAGGATATCCACTACAACACCGGCAGGGCATACCCCAAGGTCAACTGGGACTTCCTCACCGGCGAGCTCGAGCGCAAGTGGGGCCTCTTCAAGGCCAGGCTGGACGATATCGACCAACGTCCCTGGGAAGAACAGACAACCTTGCAGGAGGCTCTGGCCAAGATGGACTACGCTATGACGCGCCTCCTCTCCAAACTCTGATTACATGCGTATTATTTCTGGAACATTGGGTTCACGCCGCCTGCGCACTGTGGAAGGTGAGGGATACCGTCCAGCCATGGGCAAGGTTCGCGAGGCCATTTTCTCCATTCTTTCGCACCGCCTGCACTGGCAGGGGCTCCAGGTTCTGGATCTCTTTGCCGGCAGCGGAAGCCTGGCCTTTGAGGCGCTGAGTCGCGGGGCTGCGCATGCCTGGCTGGTGGAGCTCGCTCCTGCGGCCTGTCGCTGCATCAGGAGCAATATCGCCAATCTGGGACTCGGAGGACGGGCCTTTCTCGTACAGGAGGATGTGCTCAGAGTCCTGCGGCGTGTCAGGGGGGCTGATCGCAACATAGGCGGCCCCTTTGACGTGGTTTTTCTGGACCCGCCCTACAGAAAGCGTCTTACCGCAAGTTCTCTGGACGCCCTGTGTCAATGCGGCTGGCTTGCGCCCGGTGCCTTCATCTGCGTGGAAGTGGAGGAAGGACTGAACCTGACCCTGCCCGAGGGGCTCGAGCTCGTTACTGAGCGCTGTTTCGGACAGACCACCACCATGATTGTCAGAATGCGGAGAGACTCTGCCCGATAGGGTCGCACCCATCGCTTTCAGCAAATGCGGCGCACAGAATCCGCTGGTTAATGATTCAGCCGTACGCAGATGACATGCCCTCTGTACGGGACTGAACACGACTGGGGTGGGTGAACGCTGCAAGAAATATATTGCGCGAAGGCACGGGTATTGCTGCGCAATAAAACACAGGGCAGGACATGCCCAAATCAACACTCGTGGACATTGTGTAAGACCTTCGGAGGCAAAAGCCAGGGAGGCTGCGATGGAAGAAGCGAGAATCCCCTGCCTTCAGGCTTGGGGTGTGTCAACGACTCCCCTTCAGGTCTGCCGGACCAGGGGGCGTCTTCGTCCCCTGGAGTCACCATGCATATCGCTCTTTATCCGGGCACCTTTGATCCCATTACCAATGGCCATATCAGCCTTGTCCTCCGCGGCCTGCAGGTCTTTGACCGCATTATCGTCGCCGTGGCCGACAGAACTCCAAAAACTCCTCTTTTCAGCCAGGAGGAGCGAGTGGAGCTGGCGCGTCAAGCTGTAGAACATCTGCCCAACGTCGAGGTAGTCCCCTTCAGCGGACTGACCGTGGAATACGCCGCTGCCTCCGGCGCTTCCTGCATCCTGCGCGGCATGCGGGCCATCTCAGATTTTGAGATGGAATTTCAGCTGGCGCTCATGAACCGACGCCTCAACAACTCCATCGAGACGGTCTTCCTCATGACCGATTACCGCTGGCTCTTCATTAGTTCTACCATCGTCAAGAACGCTGTCTACAACGGGGCCAGCGTACATGGCATGGTGCCAGACCTTGTACAGGCCCGTCTCGAAAAAGCGTATGGGTTTGAACCTTCTACCACACACATCACCAGATCCCGCCCCATCAGATGTCAGACGGTCTGCGAGGCAGTGCCCCGCGTCGCCGTCTATCCCGGCACCTTCGATCCCATCACCAACGGCCATCTCAGCGTTATCCGCCGCGGCCTGACCGTCTTTGACAAGGTCATCGTTGCCGTGGCCGAAAACGCTGGCAAAAACCCTCTCTTTAGTCTTGAGCAGCGCGTGCGTTTCGTGGAAGAGTCGCTGTGCGATCAAAAAGAGCGTGTTCAAGTGGCTCCTTACAACAACCTGACTGTGGATTTTGCCCGCGAGCACGGTGCATGCGCCATCCTGCGCGGGCTGCGCGCCACCGGAGACTTCGAGTACGAGTTCCAGCTTGCTCTCATGAACCGCCGCCTCAACAGAGCCATACAATCCGTCTTCTTCATGACCGACTATCAATGGCTCTATGTGAGCTCGAGCATCATTAAGGCCGCGGCCAGCCATGGCGGCTCCATCAAGGGGCTTGTCCCAAAATGCGTCCGCACAAGCCTCGATGAGCTCTACCGCACGGGCCGCATGCACCACTCCACGCCCTGCCTGGGCACTCCGCTGCAGGGCTTTTCCAAAAATGCAGCACACGATGGCAATACCCATGCCTGACGCCGTTCTCCCCAGGGTGCTCTGTCTCGCCGGCCCTACGGGCGCCGGCAAGACCGCCCTGGCCCTGAAACTGGCCAGATCTCTTGACGGAGAGGTCATCAACTGTGACTCGCGCCAGCTTTACCGTGACTTCCCCATCATTACGGCGCAGCCAACGCCTGAGGAGCGCCAGGTCTGTCCCCATCATCTTTACGGATGTCTGGCCACAGACCATTTCACAGATGTGGCCGCATGGGCGACGCAGGCGGCGGCCCTGGCCCGCGAGATAACAGCACGCGGCCGTGTGCCCCTGCTGGTAGGTGGCACGGGCATGTACTTTAAGCACCTTCTGCACGGCATTGCTGCCGTACCGCCCGTGCCCCCCAAGCTGCACAAGCGTATTCTGGAGCGTCTGCGTGACGAAGGGGCTCCGGCTCTGCACCAGGAGCTGCACACGCTCGATCCGGTGCTGGCCGCCCGTCTGCATCCCAACGACGCGCAGCGCATCTGCCGCGGACTTGAAGTGGCGCTGGGCACTGCGCACGCACTCAGCTGGTGGCATGCCAACGCCGCTGGCGCGCCGTTATGCCAGGGCCCCCTGCTGGTCGTCGGCACGGACCTGGCTGACCTTGAGCTTCGTCTGGCCATGCGTATAGATCAGATGCTTGTTTCCGGCGCACTGGACGAGGCGCGGCGTGCCTGGGAGATCTGCCCGGACGCCAAAGCTCCGGGCTGGAGTGGCATAGGCTGCCAGGAGCTCTGCAGCCATCTGCGCGGCGAGATCGACCTTGACACGTGCAAGACCCTGTGGCTCAGGAACACCAGAGCCTATGCCAAACGGCAGCTGACCTGGTTCCGGGGACGGCGCGAAGCCATCTGGATTGATGCGGTGGACACAGAGGCGGCTCTGCGCGCCTGGAAAATGTCGGAGCGGATTGCGGGCTCTTCTCCTCAGGACAACACCGGGGCTATCACGTAGCGCCACAACAGGGTGGCCAGGAGCAAGGCCAGTGATACTGTCAGGAAGAGGCGCACGGCGCGAGCGCCCACGCGCATGGCGACACGGCTGCCCAGCCAGTTGCCGGTCACGGAACAAAACAGCATGCACAGAGCCAGCGGCCAGAGCACCTTCTCACTGACCAGAAAAACCACCATGGCACTGATGTTGGAAGCCAGATTGAGCACCTTGGTGGTGGCTGACGCCTGCACAAGGCCGCGGTGCATGATCCAGTGGAAGGCCATGATGAAGAAGCTTCCTGTACCGGGCCCAAAAAAACCATCGTAGCAGCCTATGGTGAGACCGATGACAGGAGTCAGCAGCCAGAAGCGCATCCCTTCCAGGGGCGTTTCGCCGAGTTTCTCACGACCGCGGGGCATGAGGGTTATCACCATGGCCACGGGCAGAAGCACCAGCAAAACGCGGCCCAGCACCTCTGAACTCATGCTGAGGGCAAGCCAGGAGCCGAGCGCTGAGCCGGCAAGAGAAAAGGGCAGTCCCCATAACGCCAGACGCCAGAGAATGAGCCCTCCCCTCGAGTACATGAGCACGGCGACAAAGGTGCCCATACTTGACTGTACCTTGCTGGTGCCAAGGCAGTAATGGGGTGGAACACCAGCAAGCAGCAAGGCAGGAAGTGTGATGAGACCTCCACCGCCTGCAATGCTGTCAACGATGCCGGCCACGAAAGCGGCCAGAGAACACAGCGCCAAAACACCCAGTGTCATGGTAAACATGCTTTCCCCCCAGCAGTGCTTATTGTGGCAGACTGAACCGCTCTCTTTGACGTGTCAAGAATACGCCCCGATTCCTGTTGCATTCTCTTGCACAAAGCTTTTGCGAAAAAAATCACAAGATTCTTGTTTAGCTTATATCCTATTAACATTACAACATATTTTTTTATCAGCCTTCCTTGACCAAATATACCATCTTTTTTACATTAGACGAGGAGTACGCAGCGACTCCATGGGAGTCGGATCGGACACAAGCCATGATCCGCAATTTGAGAAGTCTAGCATGCATAGGGATAATCACATGAGGAATGGTAAGGCACTGCTTTCAAAATTGACAAAGACTGTTGCGTGTACCATCTGTCTGTTTGTCTGGTGTATGGGGCCTGCTGGAGCCGAGGGCCTGGAGGAAACGGATAGTGGCGCACCTTCAGCCCTGGTAATGTTCCCCGTAACCAGGAACACGGCGGTCGCTGGTGCGATGCAGCCGGTGCTCTTCAATCATCTGGTCCATGAAAAAGCGATCGCTGATTGTGAAACCTGTCATCACACGGGCGACCCACAAAAATGCTCGGACTGTCATACCTTAAATGGTTCCGAGGAAGGGAATTACATCACGCTCGAGCGAGCCATGCACGCACGCACCATCACCCCCCGTACCGGTGATGTCACACCCAAATCCTGTGTGAGCTGTCATGAGGAAATTATTGTATCCAAACAGGAGTGCATGGGCTGCCACAGCATCGTGAGCCCCGCTTATGACAGCAGCTGGTGCAACGTCTGCCACGTTGTTCAGGTAACTCCCGAACAGCTCGCCATGGGCAGCTCCGGCAACCTCAGCGAGGAGGAAAATCTGGAGCTCGCTACAAAGGAAGTGCTGGAGGGCAAGAAGCCAACACAGGTACCCACTTTCTTCGCACCTACCAAGACACACATTGACACACTGGCCGACGAGTACAAGCCCTTGCTGTTCAATCACCGTCGTCACGTGGCAACCGTAGTCGAACGCATCAAGGATGACAAGCTGGCAAAGGCTTTCCACTACCAGAAGGAAGTCATCTGCTCCACCTGCCACCATCGCAGTCCTCTCTCCATGACGCCGCCCAAGTGCAGCAGCTGCCATCAGGCCGCCATTGACCCCGCCAATCCCGGGCGTCCCAACCTCAAGGCTGCGTATCATCTGCAGTGCATGGGCTGCCATACCGGTATGAACGTGGCGCGACCGGCCAATACCGACTGCACCACCTGCCATAAGATTGCTGAAGAGTAGGAGTGCAGCATGAATCGTAGAAAATTCATCACCTTCATGGGCACAGCGGGCGTTGTTTCCGCCCTCGGTACAGCCAGGGTGGCTGAAGCGGCAACGCATACCTATCCCTACTATGACAATGGTTACGGCGTGTTGCATGATCTCACCCGCTGCATCGGCTGCCGCCAGTGCGAAATCGGCTGCAACAAGGTAAACAACCTGCCCAAACCGGCTGTCCCGTTCTCGGACGTTTCCGTCACCCACAAAAAACGCCGCACCACGATCACCGAGTGGACGGTCGTGAACCGCTACGATCTCGGCAACAAGGAATACGTCTTCCGCAAGCAGCAGTGCTTCCACTGTAACGATCCCGCCTGTGCCAGCGCGTGCTTCACCAAATGCTACGTCAAAAACCCCGATGGCTCCGTGTCCTATAATGACAAGCAGTGCGTCGGTTGCCGTTACTGCATGGTGGCCTGTCCCTTCTACATCCCCACCTTTGAATACGGGGAGGCCTTTGATCCCATCATTCAAAAGTGCACGTTCTGCAAGCCTCGTCTGGATAAGGGCGAACTGCCCGGCTGCGTGGAAAGGTGCACCGTGGACGCACTGACCTTCGGTCGCCGCAGGGATCTCATCAATATTGCCCGCAAGCGTATTGCTGCCAGTCCCGACAAGTATCTGGACTACGTCTACGGCGAGCATGACGCCGGCGGCACTGCCTGGATGGTCATTATGCCCAAGCCAAAAGGCATGGCGCAGATCTCCCCCAACAACTCCGCCGAAGCCGCCCCAGCCATGAAGAAGGTCGGCCTGGACTGCCTGCTTGGCAACCAGCCCATGGGCGAACTTACCTACGGCGCGCTGGGCACAGTCCCCATGATCATTTCCTTCTGGCCGGTTATCTTTGGCGGCGTCTACGGTATTACCAGACGTCGTGAAGCCATGGCCAGGGCAAACAAGGAAAAGGCCGTAGCTGAGGAAAGGCAGAAAACCATCGACGCAGCCGTGGCCTGCATCGAGAAAGAGCAGGGACCGGAGGCCGCTGAGAAAGCCCGCGCAGCCATGACGGCCGCACTTGAGGCACAGGACGCTGAGGCCGCCGCCTCCGGACACAGCGGGGAGGACAAGTAAATGGCACACAATATAGTCATCCCGACCAAAAACAAGATGCTCAATCTTGAGCCCCTGCTGAAGCCGACCCTGGGAAATATTATCACCTGGATTCTGCTTGCCGTCGGGCTTGCTGTCACCATTGCCCGCTTCACCCAGGGCATAGGAGCGGTTTCCAATCTGAATGACTTCCAGCCCTGGGGCATCTGGATTGGCTTTGACCTGCTTTGCGGCGTTACACTTGCCGCCGGCGGCTACTTCACCACTGTGGCGTGCTTCGTCATGGGCATGAAGCACTTCAGCTCTGCGGTGCGCCCAGCTGTGCTGACAGCCTTCCTTGGCTATCTCTTCGTGGTTGTCGCCCTGCTGTACGATCTTGGCCATCCGCTGCGCCTGCCCTTCATGTTCTTCTTCCCGGGCACAACATCGGTACTCTTTGAAGTGGGTTTGTGCGTGGCCACCTACCTCACGGTGCTCTTCCTTGAGTTTTCCGTAGCTCCCTGCGAATGGCTGGGACAGAAGTTCAAGTTCCTGCTCACCTACCGTCACTGGATTGAAAAAATTGGCATTCTGCTTACCATTATGGGCGTCTGCCTTTCCACCCTGCATCAGTCCTCTCTGGGCTCGCTCTTCCTTATTGCACCCAACAAGCTTCATCCGCTGTGGTACTCTCCCTTCCTGCCCATGTTCTTCTTCGTGTCCTCCATGGCGGCTGGTGCCTCCATGGTTGTCTTCGAGGGCATGCTGGCCCATGCCGGCATGCATGCCTACATGGACAAGAAGCATCTTGATCAGTCTTCCTGCGTTGCCTTAAGCTTCTCCAAGGCCGCGGCACTGATCCTGTTCTCCATCTTTGTGATGCGCTTTGTCGACATGGTCGTGCAGGGGAACTTCCCCTACCTGTTCACCAGTTATGGTGTCTGGTGGATCGTTGAACTCTTTGGCTTCGTCCTGATACCGGCCCTTCTTTATGCCAAAGGATCACGTGAGACCAATCTTCCTCTGTGCCGCTTTGCCAGCGTTCTGGCAGTTGCGGGCATAATCCTGAACCGCTTCAACGTCTCCATGATTGCCTACAACTGGCAAATCGATCCCGCTGACAGGTATTTCCCATGCGCTTCCGAAGTGATGGTGTCTGTCTTCGTGGTCACCATGATCGTGACGGTCTACCGCCTAATCTGCTACCACTGCCCGATTCTGTACGAGCATCCTCAGTTCCCGGAACATGAAGCTGATTAGTGGAGGGACATCATGCATTTTGATACTTTCTACCAGTACTTCTTGTTCTCCAAGAACTGGGCGTACATCTCCATCATCCTTATTTTGCCCGTCTTCGCTCTGTATTGGAACACTTGCATCTACCCCACCAAAGACAAGGAAGTCCTCAACATTGTCGCCTGGTTCAAGTCCAAGCTTCCCTGCAAATGCAAATGCGGAAACACTGGCTGTGATGACAGCAAGTAGTGTCTGAGACTGCGGACGCAGAAATTGATTTGAACAGAGCGGGGCCTGTCCCCGCTCTGTTCCGTCAGGACGCAAGGAGGACAGTATGTGTCTGGCCATCCCAACACAAGTCGTTGAACTACTGGATAATACAATGATAAAGGTACGCGTCGGCAACGGCCCTGCCATGCTGACTGCGTCCTCTATGCTGCTGCCAGAGCCGCCACGCATTGGTGATTATCTCATAGTGCACGCTGGCTTTGCCCTCCGCCGCCTTGATCCCGTTGAGGCGCAGGAGACCCTGGCCACGCTCTACGAGTTTGCGACAGCCATGGAAAAAAGCGGCGAACTTGACCGCCTTGACCGCGAACGCGCAGGCAGCCCGGACTAAAGCCTCTGGCGCGGCTCATGTGTTGAACGCAGCCTGACTGTGCAGAACCAAAAAACCGGGCAGTCCATGTCCAAATCCACGCTCGTGGCTTCGGAGGCAAAAGCCAGGGAAGCGCGATGGAAGAAACGAACATCCCCTGCCTTCAGGCATAGGGAGTGTCAAAGCAAGTTCAGCGCCTGAATGGCGCACAAACAGGATTATCACAGGAGTCGCCCATGCCCGAACTGTCCAGGCACATTGTCGACAATCTGAACGACAAACGGCTTAATGAAATTAATGAGCTATCTACAGATTCCTGGCGAACCATGCGCATCATGGCCGAGACCGTAACCGCCTTCGATCTTCTTAATGCAGTGACTGAGCGCTGCGTGTCTATCTTTGGTTCAGCCAGAGTCACACCGGACAGGGAAGAGTACAAACAGACTGTGGAGCTGGCTCGTCTATTGGTCGGTGCGGGATACGGTATTATTACCGGTGGCGGCCCCGGTATCATGGAAGCCGGCAACAGGGGCGCGGTGGAAGGCGGAGGAACGTCCATCGGGCTTGCCATCGACCTGCCGCGAGAGCAGGGCGTCAATCCATATGTAAAAACTCTCTGCCGCTTCCGCTATTTCTTCACGCGCAAACTTATGTTCGTGAAGTATGCCAATGCCTTTGTGGTCATGCCCGGCGGCATGGGCACTATCGACGAATTGACGGAGGCCTTCGTTCTGGCCCAGACCGAACGCATCAAGCCCTTTCCCATCATTCTCTATAACACCGCTTTTTGGAAGGGATTCATGGACTGGCTCAAGACGTCCATGATCGGCAGCGGGTACATCACTGCCTCTGAGTTGGAAGACAGTTTTATTCATATGTGTGACAGTCCCCAGGAAGTGCTGCGCATCATCAAGGAGAGTGAGGAGCGTGATATTTGATGCCCTGTGCTGAAGCCGCTGGTGACAAATGTCCCTATGAGCCTGTGCCGCAGGCCGGTCCCGTGCCGCATCCGCCACCAGGAAAAACCTGGGAGGCGCTGATGGACTGTGCACTGGAGCTGGCAAGACAGGCAAGTGCAGCCGGCGAGGTCCCTGTAGGCTGCATCGTGGTGGACGGAGCTGGCCGCATCGTGGGGCGCGGCGCAAACGCACCAGTGAGCAGAAACGACCCAACGGCGCATGCTGAGTTGCTGGCGCTGCGTGAGGCTGGCAGAACTCTTGGAAATTACCGTTTAGCAGGCTGCGTGCTTGTTGTCACACTGGAGCCCTGCGCCATGTGCGCTGCGGCCTGTGTGCATGCCCGTCTTGACGGGGTGGTTTATGGAGCCTGTGATCGTCTGGCCGGCGCCGCCGGGTCTGCGGCAGATCTCTTTGACTGGCCGTTTATTAATCACAGGGTCTGGCATATGGGCGGAGTACGCTCGAACGCGTGCGCATCGCTTTTACGGGATTTCTTTCGGAAACGCAGGACGTGAGTGCGCATCCATGTCTATGTCTGGGGCCGGCATCATCTGCTCCGGTCAAAACATGCGCATGCAGTCATGGGCCTCGGCTCGTACACGGGGCTGAACCAGAATGCGTGCGATGTCCATGACATTGGTTCGGGTTAGCCCGGTTTTGAAAAGAATGCCGCAGCGCTTGAGAGAGGCATAGCTGTCTTGGTTGTCCAGCATGATCCGCCAGCCTGCGTTAGTCCAGTTAGCGGCGTCACCGCTGAAGGTGACGCCGCAAGCTGCGTCCGCAGGGCCGTCCATGCCGGGTTCCGAAGGAAAATTACTTGACAGTTTCATGTCTCTGCAGCTGTTTCACTTCCTCATCCGACGCGGGCCAGCAGCTTTCTGATCTCTGTCCACGTTCGCCGGACAAGCGCTGCTCCTGTTTGACATCCTCCCCCGCCTGAAGGCGGGGGATTCCTATCGGTAGCGGCTCTAA
>CAZJPT010000043.1:0-10531 GCA_964547835.1 uncultured Desulfovibrio sp. | reverse complement strand
GCCTTCAGACAAGGAACCGCGTCCCCCTGAGCAAACAGGAGATGATAAACTGACGTTTGTTGAAACCGCGGTTTGACACTCCCCACGCCTGAATGCGGGAGATTCTCGCTTCTTCCACCACAGCCTCTTTGGCTTTCGCTTCCGGAGGTCTTTCATGAATGTCCACGAGCATAGATTCGGGCATGTCCTGCCCTATGTAGAAAATAATGTACAGGATACAGATATGTTACGCAAGCAAAAATATCCCGCTTGCGCGAGAGCGGACTATGCGGGAGCGGCTTGTATCCCCATCGCCCAGGCGATGGGCTTTACGCCGTATCTGGCAGAGGAGCAGCCGGCGCATGGATTTAATTAAACAAATATAGTTTTTTTCCCGGAAAGACAAGGCTGGATCCGGATTGGACAGGGCTGACGAATGCGAATTTAACATGATTTTCAGAGAGTTGCAGCTGTTTCCAAGTTTCAGGCAGCCAGGAAGCCAGTCAAGCAGTCCTGTTTCATGAGGTCCTTGCAGGCTTTCAGAAGAGGCTGGTAATCCTTGCCACTTTCGAGCCGCTGGAGCAAAGTCATGAGAAAGATTTGCCGTGATATCAACTGCTCCACGGTATCCGTTCTGGGGACAGCAGGAGCCAGCCCCAATTGAGCGTGAGTTTCGATGGCCTGACTCTGCACCCGTATGCAGTCCGATGCCTTGTTGCCTGTGCGTCTTTGAGGCAGAATGCACGGGACGCGCCAGCTGCGCGGGGGAGGGGTTTTGGCGGCCATCTATCACTATAGCAAATGGGACCCATGCGGGAACACAACGCTCTTTTTGCATGAAGAAGAGAAAATGCCGGCTGAGCTGGTGGCCTGTGCTCTTGGTCGGGATCAGCTTGACTGCGAACAGGCGGGCTACGTTGATACGCGTCGCCAGTCTCTGCGCATGGCTGGCGGAGAGTTCTGCGTCAATGCCACCAGGGCCCTGGGCGCCCTTCTGGCAGCGCACGCTGCCCGGGCCGGACGTCCAACAGACCATTTTACGGTGACGGTATCAGGCTGGCCCGGGGAAATCGAGCTCTTCGTGGCAGGGGGGGCACCTTCCTGGCGGGTTACGGCGGCCCTGGCCTTCATGCCGTCGCCCTCCAGATTGCTGGAGCAGGGGATAAGCCTGGTTCGTTTGCCTGGTATCAGTCATCTCCTGGTGGGGCCTGATGCGTTTCCGAAACAGGGACATGTGCAAAAAGCGCAGGCTCTACTTTCAAAATATGGTCTGCTGGATGAGCCTGCGGCCGGCGTGATCTGGTGGGAGGCAGGCGCGTCAGACGGGCTGCGCATCCTGCCTGTGGTGCATGTGCGCGAAGTGGGCACGCTCTTTGAGGAGACGAGTTGCGGGTCTGGCAGCCTGGCTCTGGCCTGTCTGGTGCGTGAGCTCGGCATGGCAGAGATGTGCCGCGTGGCCCAGCCGGGGGGAGACAGCCTGGATGTTCACTTTACGCAGAGTGACGGAAGAGAGCTTGCTCTGGTAGGCGGTCGTGTGGGCTTTGTGGAACAGGGGGTGTGGCGTCCCTGACGTGTTCAGAGTATTTCCAGACGGCCTTCGCGCATGCGTGCGCGGCGGTTGACCGTGAGGGGAATGTCCTCGCGGTAGTGGGAAACAAAAACATACGACAGCCCTTCGTCAGCCAGGCGGTCAAGGACGTCCAGGTATGCGTGGCGGGCGGACTCATCAAGGCCTGTGCAGGCCTCATCCAGGAGCAGCACCAGGGGAAAGCCCATGAGGGCACGCGCCAGAAAGGCGCGGCGCAGCTGTCCTGTGGAAATGCGGCGTATGGACGCGTGGGCAAGCTCCCCGAGACCGACGCGTACCAGCTGCCTGAGCGCCGTTTCCCTTTCCAGGGGGCTGTATTCCCGATACAGACCTACCGTGTTCTCGATGCCGGACAGGACCAGTTCCAAGAGTGTTACGTCGTATTCGTAGAGCGCCTGGTTTGCGTCCGAGACAAGGCGCACGCGCCGGCGCAGGGTGGCAAAGGGAACAGCATCGTCCGCAGGCAGATGCACGGTGACGCGTCCGGGCCAGGCTGCCTGCGCATCGCCGGACAGCATGCGCAGGAAGGTGGATTTGCCAGAACCATTGCCGCCCTCCAGAGACCAGCGCTCGCCGCGGCGCAGCGTCCAGTTGATGTCGTGCAGCACAAGCGTGCCGTTGATGTAGACATCGGAGTGTTCAACGTCCACAAGCGGCTCGTCGCTCATGGACTGAACCTGGCTTGCGACAGGGCGTGAGTGCCTTGCCGGGATGTGTGCTTCTGGCGCTGGTGCCTGATCCGTGAGGCGACCCTCGCTGACATAGCGCTTGCGCTGGATCCAGTCTGGAAGCATGCTCTCGCGGTGTGTGGTGACAATGACCGTGCACGTGTCAGCTATGCTGCTGAGTGCACGCAGGAAGAGTTCTCTGTGGCGTGCGTCAAGCCCGTCTGTGCACTCGTCCAGAAGCAGCAGGCGGGGACGGCAGACCATGGCTCTGCCCAGCAGAAGCAGTCGCATCTGTCCCTGGGACAGTTCACGGATGTTGCGTGTGAGCAGGTTGCGGCAGTCCAGCTCTCCGGCCAGAGCGCGCACCTGCTCACGGCGTGCTTGATCCGGTACTGTATAGAGCATGGGCGTGCCGTCAAAGCCGCTCAGCATGAGTTCGGCTCCGGAGATGGACCAGGCATGGCGCTGGAAATCCTCCTGCTGCGCCGGGCTGACCATGGATGTGACGCCAAGGCCTGTGATGCGCGATGTGGACAGCTCCTGGCCGTCGAACCATGCGCATGATCCCCTGGTGCACCAGGCCGAGCCGTGCAAAAGACGCAACAGGGTGGTCTTTCCGGCGCCGTTTTTGCCGATGATGACAGTGTGCTCGCCCTGATGAATGTCCCAGTTCAGATCCTGCAGGATAAGCCGCTGCGAGCTGTCACCGGGCAGGTAAAGCCCGGCGTCGCGCAGCTGGCAGACAATATTGTCCCTATTCATGATGACAGTGACAGATGCTTCAGAAGGGGCGGAACACAGGTTGTTTTTCGATAAAGACAACACTGGATGCGTAGCCAAAGGCGCGTGCGTAATTGGCCAGCAGGGGAAAGCCGAAGGCGACGTCGTCGGTATTGTGGCAGTCTGAGGCGAAGGTGATGGGCAGCTCGAGCTCAGCAGCCATGCGCATGAAGAGCGGGCATGGATAGATCTCGCGGCAGGGTTTGCGCAGGCCGGCGGAGGAGACCTCCATGGACATGCCCATGCTTTTGACCAGGGAGAGGCAGTCGTGCACCTGGCGTTGATTTTCCTCGCGAGCCAGCCAGGTGTGGAAGCTGTCTATTGTGAAGATTTTGATGAGATCTGGATGGGCGACAGTATTAAAAAGGCCCGTTTCTATCATCTTGTACCAGGTCGTGAAATAGGCGGCATACGCAGCGAAGCGTTCATTTTCGTGCATCTGCTGCCAGGGGCCGGCTCCGCCGTCATACCCCCAGCGTCCCAAAAAATGGGTGCTGCCCAGGATAAAGTCGTAAGGCTCGCGCTGGCAGGCCTCACGGACAAAGTCGACTGCGTCCTCGAACCAATCCATTTCCAGACCGTAGAGAACCCGGCATGGGCCATTGATCGTTCGTTCGCGAAGTTCGCGGACCTCGCGGGCGTAGTCACCCATGTGGGCGTTCAGGTGTTCTCGGTATTCGCTGGGATAGTCATAGCCTGCGGGTCTGGGGCTGTGCTCGGAGAAGCCGAAGATTTCAAGACCTCTACCGGCTGCGGCCTGGTACATGTCGGCTATGCTGTCGCGGCCGTGTGAGTAGCTGGTGTGGCTGTGCGTGTCGACGCTGATCATGGTGGGCAAACCGGCGCTGCGGGACGCCGCCTCCTTGAAAGATTACGGAATACACACCGGGACAGGAGCCGCAGTGTATTCCGGCAAGCGGAAAGGGAAAAGGGAAAAGAAAAACCCGCGGGACGAGCCCGCGGGACAAAGCTGTTTATGGGAAAGGATTATCCGTTGGGACCAAGGAGGCGCTCACAGATGGAGATGCCCGCCCTGCGGCCTGCACCGGCGGCCAGGATGACCGTAGCGGCGCCGGTGACAATGTCACCGCCGGCAAAGACATTGGGAATGCTTGTTTCGCAGGTTTCCTCGTCGGCCACTATATAGCCCCATTTGTTTTTGGCAAGGGCCTCGGTGGCTTCGAGCAGAATGGGGTTGGAGCGGGTGCCCAGGGCCACTATGGCCAGGTCCGTTTCCATTTCGAATTCGGATCCAGCTACAGGGACTGGCCGGCAGCGGCCGGAATCATCGGGTTCGCCCAGTTCCATGCGTTGCAGGGTGACGGACTTGAGACGCTGGTCTTCGCCGGCATGGAAGCACAGCGGGTTGACCAGCATGTCAAAAATCACGCCTTCCTCCTCGGCGTGCTCGATTTCCTCGAGGCGGGCAGGCATTTCGGCTCTGGTGCGGCGATACACCACGTGCACTTCATCAGCGCCCATGCGCAGAGCGGTTCTGGCGGCATCCATGGCCACGTTACCGGCGCCGAAAACAGTTACCTTGCGGCCGTGGCAGGCAGGGGTGTCGTATTCAGGGAAGAGATAGGCGCGGCCGAGATTGATGCGGGTCAGGTACTCGTTGGCCGAGAACACGCCCACCAGATTCTCGCCTGGCACGCCCAGGAATTTGGGCAGGCCAGCGCCTACGCCGATGAAGACACAGTCGTGCTTGCGCAAAAGCTCCTCTACCTGGAAGGTGCGGCCGCCTACGGCATTGAGATGCAGCTCAACACCCAGTTCCTTTAAGGAGTCAACCTCCTTGCGCACCACATCCTTGGGAAGACGGAAAGAGGGGATGCCGTAGATAAGCACGCCGCCTGGCTCGTGCAGTGCTTCATAGATGTGCACCTTGAGTCCGTGGGAAGCGCAGTAGCCGGCACAGGAAAGAGAGGCCGGGCCGGCACCAATACAGGCCACACTCTTGCCAGGCACCAGAGTCGGACAGGCGTCCCCGCCAGTCTGTGCCTCGCAGGCAGAGGCGGCAAGATGGGTGTCGGCGACAAAGCGTTCAAGACGGCCAATGGCAACCGGGTCGCCCTTCTTGCCGAGAATGCACACGGACTCGCATTGTTTTTCCTGCGGACAGACGCGACCGCAGACAGCGGGCAGAGCATTGGTGGATTTGAGCTGGCGGTAGGCTTCAACGTAGTTGCCTTCGGATACGGCCTTAATAAAGGCCGGAATGGGCACGCTCACCGGGCAGCCGTCCACGCACTTGGGCTTTTTGCACTGCAGGCAGCGGGATGCCTCGCCGCGTGCCGTGGCCTCGTCGTAACCAAGAGCCACTTCGTCAAAGTTGCGGGCGCGCACATCAGCCGGCTGGCAGGGCATGGGGGCTCTGGGCAGTTTTTGTTTGGAGGTCTTTGGCTTATCCATTGTTCGCGCTCCTGTAGGCTTCCATAGACTGCTGTTCTTGCACCCTGTAGGCGGCGAGCCTGAGTTTAAGCTCCTCGAAGTCGACCTGATGGCCGTCAAACTCTGGTCCGTCAACGCAGGCGAAGCGCGTTTTGCCTCCTACGGTGACACGACATGCGCCGCACATGCCTATACCATCTACCATGATGGGATTGAGGCTGACCGTGGTGCGGACGCCGTAGGGCAGAGTCAGTTTGGCTACAGCAGCCATCATGGGTACCGGACCTACAGCAACGACCTCGGCGACGCTTTTGTCGTTGTCAAGGCGGTCCTTGAGCAGATCTGTCACAAAACCCTTGTGTCCGTAGCTGCCGTCATCTGTACTCACGCACAGCTCGTCGGCAAAGGAACCGAGCTCCTTCTCAAAGAGAAGCAAATCCTTGCTGCGTGCGCCAATGATGGCCACAACCTTGCTGCCTGCGAGGTGATGCCCCTTGGCGATGTGGTGCATGGCCGCAATACCCGTTCCGCCGCCAACACAGACAACGGTCTGGCCGCCGGCGATGTGCGTTGCCTTGCCAAGTGGACCGCAGACATCAAGGATGCTGTCCCCTTCGTTCAGGGACTCGAGAAGGGCAGTGGACTTGCCAAGGACGAGGTAGACAATGGTGATTTCGCCTTTCTCTCTGTCCGTGTCGGCAATGGTCAGAGGAATGCGCTCGCCTCGTTCGTCCATGCGGAGCATGACAAAATGTCCGGGCTGGGCATGCTGAGCAATCTCAGGTGCGTAAAGCACCATTTTGCTAGTTTTTCCCGGTATGAGAATTTCTTTTTGTAGAATGGGCACTGCCATACTACTCACCCCCTGCTGTGTGAGTGTTAAAAAACGAGAGACGTCCCGTTACGACAAAGGGGTCGCACCGTTACGTACACGCGGGGAAAAATAGCTGTTATTTTGGGCAATGGCAAGAGTGACAAAAAAGTATCGGGCGTATGACAGGGCTGACGAACGGGCTTTTGACGCAATCTCTACGGGGCTGGTAAAGTGACAGACTTGATTATCTGCCCATCTGTCTGCCCCTTTGCGCCGACACAAAGGGGACTGTCCAGTCCAGGTCATAACTTGAGGACCAGATGATGTTGTGCCGGGTACGCGTCTTCAGCAGATGCTTGTTTTCCTTGCCCTGAACGCCTTGCGGATATCGCTCTGCGTGCCGGACTGATTGCCCCTGACTGCCATGCATAAGTCCGCCCCGGCCCCGATGATGCACGTTTGACCTGCGTGTGCATGGCATCGGTGATGGTGTTGATGTCGATCCTGCTGTTCAGCTGCATCGCGTTGGGGGGAGTTCGTTTGCCTTTTCGTCAACCAGCATTAAGCCTGCATAGCGGTTTTAAAGAGACAGCAACTGGCCTTGCCGGCGGTGATTTTGCCTGCCCGTCAAGGCCAGGCACGCTCCTTGATGAATGGTCGCCCCTCCCCGGGCAGGAGTATGGCGTTGAACTGCCCGGGAAGCTTTTGTGTCGCATTTGCCCGGCGCGAAAATTCCGGCTCTCCGGGCACTGATAATCGCGTCAGATTCTCATTCGACAGCCCTGGCGGAGACCAGGATTCAAGTTGCCAGTCCTGGGGAAATCTGTATATTTGCTGCATGCAGAACGCTTTTATTCCGCTGCGCGTTCCTGGACGCGTTCGTCCTGGCATGACCCTCGTGTCAGGCCTTTTTGTTGGATTCTTTCTTTCACTTGCGCCACTGACCTGGGCAGTCGACATGGCGGATCCCGACAATTTCGGGCCGACCCTCAGCCGTGAAGCCGCATGCCCCATAGCGCCGGCCAGGCACGACAAGGCCAGAAAGGCAAAAAAACCGGTCAAACCGTCGGCATCCTTCTCCATGGCCGCGGCCGTACGCCACGCCCTTGACTACAACCCCGCTCTGGCTGCTGACGAGGCCACGGCCAAGGCTTCTGAGGAAGGTCGCAAAGCCAGTTTCGGCGAGCTCCTTCCCTCTTTGACCACGACCTATGGCTACAGCTGGAGCCGTCGGGACAGTAGTCCCTCCTCTCCCAGCGGGTCAAGCAGCGTTCCCGAGCGCGGGACCTATACATGGAGCATAGAGGTGCGTCAGCTTATCTTCGATGGGCTGCGCACTCTTGGTACCTATCAGCGGCAGGCGCTGCAGGCCGAGAGCGACAGGGCCTCCCTGCGCCAGTCTGAGCTGAACACCACGGCTTCAGTTCAGGAATATTTCATATCCTATCTGTGTGCTCTCGAGAACGTGCGCAGTCTGCGCGAGTCCGTGGCGCGTCTTAAGGATCAGCTGGATATCACCAGGGCGTATAACGAGGTGGGGTTGCGGCCGCGTCTGGACGTTCTGCAGGCGCAGGTGGATTTGAGCGAGGCGCAAAGAGAGCTCATCACGGCTGAGAACACGAGAGAGACAACCCTTGCCAGACTCAACACGCTGCTCGGATTCGGAGCTGCGGACAATGTTGTCTATCAGGGAACGCTTGTCACGCCCGGTTTTACACGCAGCCTTGACGAGTGCCTTGAACGTGCATACAAATTGCGCCCGGATCTTTACGTGGCCTACAAGGCCGTGGAAATGGCCGTCAAGGATCGCCTTGTGGCGCGCAGCGGCTATTATCCACAGGTGGAGGCCTATTACAATATCACCAATTCGGGCAACACCCCGGATATGCAGCGTGCGGGCAGCAACTCCAGCCGCTCCACCACCTGGGAAGCAGGCGCAACGCTCTCCTGGGAGGTCTTCCAGTGGGGCACCACATACTTCTCTGATCAACAAGCCGGATGGGAGGTGGCCAAAGCACGCAGCTCAGCACGTAGCGTCATGCTGGACGCCGGCTATGACGTCAAGGAAAAGTTCCTCGCTCTGCGCGAGGCTGCTCGCCGTATTGAGGTGGCGCGTGTCACCGTGGACCACGCCCGTGAGGCCTATGAAGCAGCTGTGGCTCAGTATCGTGAACATGTGGGCACAAATTTCGACGTGCTCGATGCATCCTCCAATCTTCTCAGTGCCGAGGTGCAGCTGACAGAGGCCAGGGGTGATTACCTTACCAGTCTGTCCAGCCTGTACGTGGCCATAGGCGAATATCACCCCGATTTGTTTTGACACTCCCCGCGCCTGAAGGCGCGGGAGTCACGCTTCTTCCACAACAGCCTCTCTGGTCTTCGCTTCTGGAAGTCCTAAATGTCCACGGGCGCAGGTTCGGGCATGTCCTGCCCTGTGTATAGTATACAGTATACAGATATATAATAGAAATATCCCGTGTGCGCGAGAGCGGCGTATATCCCAGTCGCTCAAGCGAGGGGCTTGACGCCGCATCTGGTAATCCTGGACGCCCGGGAAGCGCGGCAGGACCTCAAGGAAAACTGCAGGCTGCATGGAACAGGATGAACTTGTGATAACGCCCTTGGGCGGGCTGGGGGAGATAGGACTCAACTGTCAGCTTTGGAAGACACCCGGTGGGGTCGTCATGGTGGACTGCGGCCTTATGTTCCCCAGTGACGAGCATTTGGGCGTTGATGTGATCATTCCTCACTTTGGGGCTGTGACTGCGGTGAAGGAGGAGATCCTGGGCATCATCCTCACCCACGGGCATGAAGATCATATCGGCGCCATTCCCTGGATCGTACCCGAGCTGCGCGGCGTGCATATTTATGGTTCCCCCCTGACACTGGCCCTGGTGGAGCACAAGCTTAAAGAACACGATATATTGGAACTGGCGCATCTGCACATTGTGCTCCCCAATGAAACGCTGGCCCTTGGCGAGCTTGTCTTTCACTTCTTCCCGGTCTGTCACTCCATCCCCCAGGGCTACGCGCTGGGCGTGGAAACGCCTGTAGGCAGAATACTGCACACTGGCGACTTCAAGATTGATCCTGCGCCACTGTCCGGGACCGGGACGGATCTGAGGCTGTTTGGCTCCTTTGCGGGTGAGAAGGGGCTGCGTCTGCTCATGTCCGATTCTACCAATATCGAGCGTGAGGGACGCAGTCTGACCGAACGCGAGGTCAAGGCATCGCTGCAACGCATTTTTTCCAGCGCCAGCGGCCGCATCATTATCACACTGTTCTCGAGTCACCTCCAGCGCATTCAGGAAGTCTTTGATCTGGCGGGTGAGTACGGACGAACTGTGGTCATCAGCGGCCGCAGTCTTGCCAACAATATTGAGATGGCGCAGAACTTGGGGCTGCTTGACATGCCTGGAGGTTATTACAAAGCCTATTCAGGCATACCGGCCATACCCGAGGAAGAGACGGTGATCATAGTCACAGGCGCTCAAGGAGAACCCATGAGCGCTCTCTCGCGCATGGTCTTTGGTGGCCACAAACAGCTCAGCATCCATCATGGTGACACCGTGATCATGAGTTCGCGTGTCATTCCTGGCAACACCAGAGTCGTCTCGCATCTCATCGACGAGATGTACCGCCGCGGCGCCGAGGTCTTCTATGACAGCGTCCTTGCCATACACGCCTCAGGACACGCCCAGCGCGAGGAGCTGCGTGACATGTTTCACGCTGTGCGGCCCGAATACTTCGTGCCCGTACACGGTGAGTACCGTCATCTGCTCAAGCACGGACGCCTGGCAGTGGAATGCGGCGTGGCTGAAGAAAATGTGCAGATTCTTGAGGACGGCCAGCCTATCAGACTAACAAGGGAAGGTGTGGAGCTTCTGCCCGCAGTACCCGTGGACTATACCCTGGTGGACGGCAAGGGTGTTGGCGACGTGGGCAGTCTTGTCCTGCGCGAGCGCCGCATCCTGGGCGAGGAGGGCATGGTGGTGGTTTCCATTGTCCTGGACAGCGAGACAGGCTATATCCTCACCGGCCCGGACATGCTCTCGCGCGGTTTTGTCTACGATCAGTTTGAGTATGTGTTCGATGACGCCAAGTGTCTGGTCCTCGATGAAGTGGAAAAATCTCTGGATACAGGGCAAGAGCTTATGCAGGACAAGATCCGCAGTGCGCTCCGGCACTTCTTCCGGCGTGTTCTTGACCGCGACCCCATCGTGGTGGTGGTCATCTCCAGAGTCTGACAACCGTCCTTTGACATCCTCCCCCGCCTGAAGGCGGGGGATTCCTATCGGTAGCGGCTCT
>CAZJPT010000042.1:0-10583 GCA_964547835.1 uncultured Desulfovibrio sp. | reverse complement strand
GCCAGTATGGCCAACTTCAGACGAGCAGGCTAGAAAATCGGGCCTAAAGACGGGGGATACCCCGCAGCAGCGCCGGCACGCCCACTTTCCAGCCGAATGAAGGCACACAGAGCAGGCTGCGCTCATCTCCCAAAACTCGAATCTGCCTCCTCCAGCCAGCACTGGATGGGGCATTTTTGCTGTCTGCAGGGATACCGTGCCGGGGTGCCACTATCTCCTACACGTCGAAAAGATCGGGATCCGATGGCGTACGGTCCCAGCACACGCTGCCCCGTATCTTCTCCTTGCGCAGGAGCACGTAGATGCTGCCAGGACCGCCGTCTCTGGGAAGGGCTGTGCAAAAGGCCAGAACTACGCGCTTGAAAGGATACTGTGTCAGCCACATGCGCACTTTCTCGCGCAGCACGGCCACCCCGCCTGGAGAATTTTTCCCGCGGCCAGGCACGACAATGACGCAGCGCATGCCCCTGAACCATGCGTTCTTGATAAATTCTGTCAGGGTCTGGAAAGCCTGCTGTATGTTGAGACCATGCAAATCCACGTTGCCTTCAGGGGAAAACATGCCCTGACGGAGCCTGGCCATAATGACAAGGTCAAGACCGACTACATGGCCTTCAATATATTCTTCCGTACAGTGCAGCATGAATTCCATCTGACTGGCATCCGGCATGCCCGCAGCCGGCACGGCAACATCCTTTGTCTGCACAATTCGCGGCACATCCCGGCCCGATCGCTTGATGGGGCGAACGTCGCGCATAGCCTTGACAAAGGATGGATCGAGCTCCTCATCGGGATTGAGAAGGGCCTGCATACCTGGCTCAGACACAGTTTCAGGCACGCTGTCAGCGTGGGCCTTGTCTCTGTGCCTGCCGGATTCTGCGCTTTTCATGGTGGCTCCCATGGCTGCCAGGACCTCCCCGCCGCTCTCAATCATGGAAAACGTGCCTGTCTTTTCCTGTCTTTTCCTTCTGCCACGCCCCTCTTCTTCCCGGAGGCGGCGGGTAAACATGATGCTGTCGCGATCGCTTTCCGCTGGCTCACCCTTTTCGCGAAGACGTCGGCTCAATTTATCAAGGGCTGAGCTGTTGATCCCGTTGTTCCATTCCCTGTCCGCATATGCCACACGATCCTTTTCAGTACGGGGCCAGTCGAGCGCGCCCTTCATACCAAGTCTCGCCAGAATGTGCGGGATGTCCTTCTCCTGACCGGTAACAGCAGGATTTCTGCCCTTCAAACGGCGGCTGACACCTTGCATGCTCGCAAGAAACAGCGCTCTGTCGCTCTCCTCTTCACTTATGCACTGTACGCTGAAGCTCTGCGCGTTTGCATCTGGCTGGCCATCTTCCCTGTCTGCAGGCATGGCGTCGTTCTCCGGTTCCGCATCAGATTGCGGGGAGTGCGATGACGCGTCCTTTGTCCTGCCGCCCCCGGCAAAGGGCGCGCTAAAATACCCGGACATACGCTGCCTCCCTTGAAAAACGGCCCAATATGCTGGTTTGCTGTAAAAGACAGAAAAGATTCGAAAAGCCGCGACCCTGAAGCCGCGGCGTTTATCTGTGTACCGTGTTGCGCAAGGAAGCTCTTCTGTCCCTACCTGGATGAGTCGCTGGCTGCAGGAGCGTCTGACTTTTCCCCGGTCTGGTCGGCACCTGCCTCTGCCGGAGCTTCAACAGCAGGCATTTGCGGAGCGGCCGGAGTGTGCGCAGCCTCCGGCTCCTGTGAAGCGGATGGAGCAGCCGGCACGGGTGCCGAGGGAATCATGGAGCTGGAGGACGCAGGAGCTGGAACCTGAGCTGCTTCACCAACAGGTTCCTCAATGCGCACGTTGAGCACGGCTGATTCTTCGGTCACATGCTCACTGGTCACATAGGTGTAAGAGAGCGAGGTAAAGATGAAGATAACGCCCACAAAGGCTGTCATCTTAGCCAGCAGAGAACCAGCGCCCGAACTACCGAACACCGAGGTATTGCCTCCGCCGAAAATAACGCCCATTCCTTCCTTGCCCGCCTGCAAAAGGACAAGAATGACAAGCAGGATACAGACTACGACATGCAGGACAAGAATGATGTTCTCCACGAAACAGGCCTCCAGCTGATCGGGCCAGATCAGGCCCGCACAATTTCAAGAAAACTCCTGACTTCCAAAGATGCGCCTCCTACCAGAAGTCCATTTACGTTGTCAAGAGCCAGTATGGAAGCGGCATTGGCGGGCTTGACGGAACCGCCGTACAAAATGGGCATCTCGTCAGCTGTTTTATTGAAAATAACGCGCAGGATATCGCGGATAATCTGGTGCGCCTCCTGGATCTCGGCCGGACCGGCAGTCCTGCCTGTCCCTATGGCCCAGACCGGCTCGTAGGCCACGACAACGGATGCGACATCTGCATTGCCCAGGCCGGACAGGGCACTGGTGATTTGACGCACCAGCACATTGCGCAGCATGCCGGCATCACGCTCCTCAAGTGTCTCGCCGACACAGAGCATGCCCTTGAGGTCGTGCGCGACAACAAAGGATACCTTCCTGGCTATCAGTTCATCAGGCTCGTTGAAAATATGACGGCGTTCGGAGTGGCCGATGAGCGCCCAGCGCCCGCCTGCGTCATGCACCATGCACGGTGCAATTTCGCCTGTGTAGGCACCGTCTTCAGCAGGATAGATATTCTGAATGCCGGTCTCGAAAACGCCGTCAGCGACGTCTGAAACGCAGTTAAGCGCTGTTGCCGGAGGAAAAATGATCACTTCACGGTCCACAGGCTGCGCCTTGAGGGCGCTGGCCAACTCGGTCGCAACGGCTTTGGCCTGGGCACGTGTTTTATTCATTTTCCAGTTGGCAGCGATAATCGTTTTCATAAAGTCTCCTCTTCAGCGGGCCGGCTCTGTTCTCAATGCCGCCAGGTCGAGTTTCATGACCAGGGCGTTTTCGCCGTCAGCATAGTAACGCCTGCGCAATCCCGCTGACTTGAAACCGGCGTGTGTATAGAGAGCAAGCGCAGCAGCGTTGCCTTCCCTGACCTCGAGCAGGCAGGTTATGATATTTCTTTCCCTTGCTTCTTGCAATACCGCGGCAAGCAGCGCTGCGCCCAGACCACGACCGCGCAGGGCCGGCCGCACGGCCACGTTGAGTATCTCCATTTCGTCCAGCACGCTGGACACAGCAATATAACCGTCAACGGCATCTTCCTGAGCCCTTGCGGGACAGACAAAACCCCAGCACGTGCCCTGCTCCAGGGCACGTGCGTACCGGGCCGCATCCCAGGCGCCGGAAAAACAGACAGCCTCCAGCTCCGCCACGGCGCGGGCCATGTCCATGCTCATGGGCAGCAGACTGTCCTTCCAGGCGGCAGCGCCATCAGTTGATGGAGACATCCGGAAACTCAGCCATGTTCATCATGACTTCAGCCACGCCGCGCAGCACAGTGGTCAACGGGTCCTCATCCATGCGCACCGGCAGATGGGTGCGCCCGGCAAGGTACTGATCAATGCCGCGCAGCAGGGCGCCGCCGCCAGCCAGGGTAATGCCCGTGTCGTAGATGTCTGCGGCAAGAGCCGGGGGCGTCATTTCCAGTGTGCGCAACACGGCTTCGCCAATGGTGTCCACCGGGATTTTCAGCGCCTCACGTACAAAATCAGGACTTACCTGCACAGTGGCCGGCCGTCCTCTGGCCAGATCCTTGCCCGAAACCAGCATCGGCTCAAGTCCGTCTACAGGCAGGGCACTGCCAATACAGATCTTCACGCGCTCGGCCGTGTTCTCGCCCACCTCAAGACGGTATTCCTGACGCAGGGCCGACATAATGGCCTCATTCATGGCGTCGCCGGCCACGCGCACAGTCTGACATACAGCAATGGCCGACAGGGTGATGACCGCCACCTCTGTCGTGCCGCCACCAATGTCTGCCACCATGGATCCCTGCGGCTCTCCCACGGGCAGGCCGGCGCCTATGGCCGAGGCCATGGGCTCCTCCACCAGCGTGACGTTGACTGCACCTGCCAGCTTCGCGGCGTTGATGACAGAGCGCTTTTCCACCTGAGTCACACCCGTGGGCACGGAAATAACCATGTTCGGCTTAAAAAAACGCATCGGCCCCATGGCCTGCCTGATGAAGTGCACAATCATGCGCGTGGCAACGTCGAAATCGGCAATGACGCCATCACGCAGCGGGCGCACGTTATTCACGCGCCCTGGTGTGCGGCCGCGTGAACTCTTGGCCTTGGCTCCTACGGCCAGGACCTCGCCAGTACGTAAATCCATGTCCACCACGGAGGGCTCATTGACCACAATGCCACCCTTTTTGGTAAAGAGCAGCGTGTTGGCCGTACCCAGATCCATGGCTATGTCACTGGCGAAATAACGCAGGAAACGTTTCCAGAAAAACATATATTAATCTTCTTTGTCAGTTATGACAGGTTGATAAGGTTCCGTGTCGGGATCGTGAGCGCGCGGCCCTCTGGTGTAGACCCGGGCCAGTTCCAGATTGTCGCTCAGCCGCTGTCGCAGGTAGAGATTTTCAGTGTGCAGGGTCAGCATGCCCACAGCATCCTGCAGGAAGGCGCGCATGGTGTCATTTACGGGATGCACCTGCGTATGACCAAGACACAGACAGCACTTGATGCTTTTGTCAATCACGACGGGAAGCACCACGGCTGAGGCAAACTCGGGCAGGTTCTCGCTGGTTCCAAACATGGCCGGCACCCTGCCCTCCTCGCCAGTCTGCACTATCTGCTGGCCAAAACGTAAAGCCCAGCCCACAAGGCCTGAATTGATGCTCTGATAGAACGGCTCGCCCGAATGGACGAGCAAGGGCTCGTTTTCAGCCACGATGGCATAGGACGAACCAGGGACTTCCACGGCTGCCAGACCGCAGTAGTCAAAGTCTGTGGCATTGGCCACCTCGCGCAGAAAGGCGGTGATGTAGCTGTTCCAGTTTTTGTAGTGCTGGCGCAGTTCGTCCAGGGCAGTCAGGCTGTAAAAATAACGGGCAATGCCGCTCTCGCGCTGCTCGTAGCTGTCAAGACCGTGCACGCCGCTCAGGATGGCCGCAAACATCAGCAGCAGTTTGTGATCCCGCTCGTTAAAGGCGAACTGACGCTTGGTGTCCACGCACAGAACGCCGCCCCCGGGCAGGGAGCAGCCCATGAAGGCCTTGATGCCAGGCTCGTCTTCAACGTAGTAGTGCAGCTGATGATGGCTCTGGCTAAAATCCGGAACTTCCAGGAACTTGCGATTGCTCATAATCCAGCCGACCAGCCCATCGCCGCCCTTGACGCGGCATGCGGAATCTACATTGTCGCCCAGGCTGAAACAGGCAGCCACCTGACACTCATTACCTTCCCCCGTAGAATCAGGCAGAAAGAGCACTACTGTATAGGCGTCGAAAACGCTTGATATAAGGGAGAGCATCTGTTGTTCCAGAGTGACAATACGCGTGTTCATGGAAATCTCGCAAATCCGGTCTTCGTAGTCCGGAGATTATTGTTGCTGGCAGAGGCTGCCTGACCTCTCTTGAAATGGTGATATTAGCACCCCCATGCACGCCACGCAAGACAAACATTTCGTGATTCAGGCCTGATGGAAGCCCTGTATCCAATGAAAATAGAGGATGTAATCTTGCTTTTTTCTGATTAATACCTAGTTTTTTAATAAAGCATTTTCCCGCCCAGGATGGCGGATGACGAGGTATCACTTGATAAGATGGCAGGACGTCTTATCCAGAAACGGTATGCCGTGGAAGGATAACGGATATGAGATAGAAGAGAGCTTTGAGGGCCTCCAGACGCTTGATGATCTGAAGGACTTTCTTGATGCTGTACACATACGCTTCTGCCTGGTGCGTCCCTATCAGACCAGCGGCAACTATCCTCTCGTAGAAGCCAGAGAACTGCTCCCCTCCTTTGACAACGCCATGTTCGAATACAAGAACCTGCCAGGGTTCTCCATGGTGGCGCTGGACCGTTCTCTCAGCTACTTCCGCGAGCGTTTTCAGTATGACATCCTCTATCCCTCGGAAACGGATGAAAAAGCCTGTGTGCTGCAGAAGCAGATTCACAGCCATAACATGCAGGCGTATCTGTCCCGTTTGCCGAGCATGCACAAGGACGTTTTCAGACAGCAGTTCGCACGCGTCGATCTGGCGGACATCACAAGCTACCCCCAGCTTACGCCCTACCTTGTGAACATGGACCGCGCCCACGTCCTCTCCCGCAACCCGGCTGGTCATTTCGCCATCAGCGGCATCTACGCGTCTTTCACCAACGACATCGACAGCGTGCTCAAGCGCTTCGGGCTGTCCATCGGCAAGTTCGCCCGCAATGACAATGAACTCTATGCCCGCAACCGCCTCTTCGTCTATCAATACCTGATGGAGCTCTACGGCTTTCCCATTGTCAGCGAGAGGCGCACCTCGGCAGCCATGTTCGCACGCCGTCTCAACAATTCCGGCGAACGCTTCCTGCTCAAGGTGCTCGGCCAGACGGACCGCACCATCACGACCTATATGGGTACAGGCACAGGCCACCGCTTTCCGCATCTGGAGAAGACGGCCCTGGTTGCCGTAGAACCGGATCAGGAAGATGCCATTGAGGCCATAGCCAGAGAGGGCTTTTTCCTGGATCAGCAGCACCGTGTTGTCATTCTGCGCGTCAAATACGCCCAGCACCGCTACGACCCGGGCAACATCCGTCAGGATCGAGCTCTCTCTGTATCCGGTCAGGAAATCATTCATCCCCTTACCGGACGGGTGCTCAAGGGTATCAACATCATCCGTGACGCCACCAACATGTACCTGCGCCTCAATGACATTGTGCGCGGCGAGTACACAGGTCAGGTCATCTATAAGCGCAACGACATCATCCTTTCCACGGAACGTCACGAGGATCGCCTCAAAGTCCTGTACTACTGGCTCTCCAAGAATCAGCGGCGCATAATCGACTATTCAGACGACTTCTTTCAGAAGGTCTGCAAAATTCTCACGGACTACCTCTTTGCCCCCAAGCACGACGATGTGTTCTCCGGCCTGCGCGAGCTGCACCTGGAGGTCTGCTCCAGGCTTGGCTACATACAGCAGGCCAGACGCGTGCGTCTGCTGGAGGAGCTGCGCCAGCGCACCTACAAGGGCGAGCGCATAAGCTACAGGCGCATGATTCAGCTGGCGCTCGAGGTGGTCAAGGAGCTCAAGTTCGAGGTGGTCAACTTCTTCCCTGAAATCGTGGAAAACGTCATCGCCTGCCTTGAGCACATCACCTCCGACCGCTACCTCATCCGCAACTACATACAGCACCATGACAAGCCCCTCACCGAAGCGAGGATGGAGATTCGCAAAGGCTACGGCGCGCTTGTGTCTGCTACCGACGACTTCCGCAAGGTGCTGCGCAGCAGGACTGCCTGGCAGCCTCAGCAGGCCGTGGCGCGCATGAAAAAGGGCGCGGAAACAAAGTCCAGAGGGACTGCGAAAAGCGAGGCAAAGGGGCAGAAAACCGACGCTGGCGCAGCTGCACAGAGCAAGACCGACAGGACGCCGGAATGCGTGGCAGCAGCAGACAGCGCTGCAGCACCGGGCACAGACAAGGCTGTGCAGCCATCTGACAAAGAGAACGATCCAGACACAGCATCGTAAACCGGAGTGTAGACCCCGGCCCTCCTTCATGGCAGGCAGGAGAAAGCTTTTTCAAGCCCCCCGGCATTCTTGCAGCTCGGCGATCCGTCCTGCGCCGTGCTGGCATAGAGCAGGCCGCAAACAAAGGTCATCCCCCACGACCGCAGCAACGGACTCGAGCAAATTGTCCCCGGCAGCCCCCTCGAGGACATAGCCCCGGTTTCCGGAAAAATTCGGCTTGAACACATAGTCAACGGTTTGCCTCCAGCTTCCTTCAGATTCCGCCTCGCGACGGACACCCTTGCTTTCAGCTATGCGTTTGGTGCTACCCCCTGAACGGATACCTTTATTTCTTGACTTGCCAATCATCACGCATCACTATATTGCCAAGATAACCTCATGCGGCTTCAAAATGTTGTTCGATGCCTGTTTCTTGGAGCTCTTTGGGGAAATCGGAAGCCCTGCGTACATCACGCTGGGTCGACAGTATGAGCAATTTCCCCATTGCCTCATATACCTTTGCCAACAAAGCGAAAACGCTTCGAAAAGTTGGACTATTGGGGGTGGTCATAGAATTTGCCTCCTGAAAGACGCCATCAAAGCATCCTTCGACTATCCCACCAGCACGCAGACAGGCCGCCGCAGACAACAGCTGTCTTCCGCACCTGTCCTTCGGGGCTGCCCGTTCGTTTCGTGTGAATCATCTAATCAAGTTTGAACCAGCGGAACGGCTCAAATTTTCACCCTGCACCAAGGATATGTGGTGCAGGAATGTTGTATATTGTCGATTTTGTGTAAGAAATTAAATCATCATGAGTGAGACGCCTATTTTCTACGCCGAACCGGCTGCCTTCGGCGCAAATATCGTTCTGCGCGGCCAGGAATGCACGCACCTTGTCAGCGTCCTGCGCCTTGGGCCAGGCAGCCGTGTGCGCGTCACAGACGGTCAGGGACACGTCGCCCTGTGCGACGTGACAAGCGCCAGCCGGCGCGAGGCATGCCTACGCCAGATTAATGTATGCACAGTGCCCAGGCCGGCTTCACTGCCCTATGTGGCCATAGCCTTCAGCAAGGCCGCCCGCCGCGGTTTTTTTCTGGAAAAGGCCGTAGAGCTCGGCGCAGCCGGAATCTGGGTCTTTCAGGGCGATTACAGTCAGGGCTGCATGCCTGACAACGTGACCGAAAACTGGCTGGCCAAGATGATTGCCGGCTGTAAACAGTGCGGCAATCCCTGGCTGCCTCAAGTGCGCGCCTTTCCCGGGGGACTTGACGACGCCATCAGCGCAGCCGCCTCCTTCGAGCACCACATCCTGCCCTGGGAACGCCAGAAAGGGGTGCCCATGAGTACACTGGACGAACTGGGACTGCCTGGGCGCAGCATCTATGTCATCGGGCCCGAAGGCGGATTTTCAGAACGGGAGATTGACGTAATGCGTGCGGCCGGCTACATGGCTGTCAGTCTGGGGAGCCGCATCCTGCGCTGTGAAACCGCGGCAACGCTCTGCCTCGGTCTGCACTGGTGGGCCTCACAGCAGAAAGGCAGACCTGACGCTCCCCAGGACAGCATGTCGCACAATGCCTGACCTTTTTGCGTTCCACTACTTTCCCAGCTACAGCGCACGGAGAAACACATGACAGAGCCTGGCAATGCCCCCCTGCCCCTGACAAAGGTCACTGCCTACACGGATGGTTCCTGCCTTTCCAATCCCGGAGGCCCCGGCGGCTGGGCAGCCATCCTGGTGCACGAAAGCACAGGCAGGCGACTGGAAATCAGCGGCGGTCTGGATGTCACGACCAATAACCGCATGGAAATCATGGCTGTTCTCCAGGCTCTGAAACGCCTCACGCGCCCCTGCGAGGTCAAGGTCGTCACTGACAGCCAGTACGTCAGCAACTCCATCATGAAAAAATGGGTGTACGGCTGGGCCAGACAGCGCTGGATGACAAAGGAAGGCAAGCGCAGACTCAATGCCGATCTCTGGAAGGAAATGCTCGCCGAGCTCGATCGTCACAAGGTGTCCGTGACCTGGATACGCGGCCACCAGGGACACCCGGAAAACGAACGCTGTGATCTTCTGGCCCGCGACAGAGCCATGTCCGGCAATCTTGAAAAAGACCCGGGGTATGGGTATGGGCCTCGCTGGTACTGAACACCCTTCCCTGCTGCCCTGGCCGTCCTTGTCGGATGACCGGGCGCTGGCGCCATCCTTTTCCTCGCTTCACGAGGCATGCCATGGCCGAACTTCCCATACAGCCTGACGACGCCCCATCCGGGGCCGCCACTGGCGGAGTACCGCTTCCCGAGCGTCTGCGTCCTGAAAATCTGGATCTCTTTCTCGGCCAGCCGCATCTGGAAAGGCGTGTACGCGCCCTGCTCGGCACGCCGCACCTGCCCAGCCTGCTTTTTTTCGGACCACCCGGTTGCGGCAAATCTACCATTGCTCTTATCCTCGCACGATCTGCAGGCCGGCCCTTCCGGCGCGTCTCTGCGCCCGATGCGGGCCTAAGTTCGCTGCGCAGGCTGCTGGACGGTGTTGATCTGCTCATACTGGACGAGCTGCACCGCTTTTCCAGGGCGCAGCAGGATTTCTTTCTGCCCCGCCTTGAGGACGGCACTCTGACACTGCTGGCCACCACCACGGAAAATCCCTCGTTCTCTGTGACGCGGCAGCTGCTCTCGAGACTGAGTGTACTGCGCCTGCGTCCTCTGGATCTGCCGGAGATGCTTGAGCTGGCCCGCCGCGGTGCTGAACAGATGCACTGCGAGCTTGGTGACGATATTTTGATTCTGCTGGCCGAACAGGCCCGGGGTGATGCCCGCACCCTCCTGAACCTGGTAGAGTACGTCGCCTCGCTGCCAGGCCACAAGGATGATGTGGACGCCGTCAAGGCCGTACTGCCTGATCTTGTCAACCGCCACGACAAGGGCGGCGACAGTCACTACGAAACAGCCTCAGCCCTCATCAAGTCTATCCGCGGCTCGGACCCGGAG
>CAZJPT010000041.1:0-11200 GCA_964547835.1 uncultured Desulfovibrio sp. | reverse complement strand
ATTCCAGCAAAAAAATCATTGACCCAGGCAGGCTGCACGTCCGCCGGCAGGCCCAGGCTCATCGAGAAGGCCAGGGGTCTGGTGCCGCAGGCTGCCAGATCGCTGATATTGCAGGCCAGAGCCTTGTGGCCTATTTCCTCGGCTGTAGCATAGGCGCGGCGAAAATGTACGTCTTCCAGAAAAAAATCGGAACTGACGGCTATGGGATGCGACGGGTAAAGCAGGGCGCAGTCATCACCACGCCCGAAAAGAACACCCTGGGAGCGACGCAGGGGAAAGTAGCGCCCGAGCGTGTTGAGTATGTCGTCTTCGGATTTAAGTCTGTCAAAGTGCGCTTTGCTCATGACTACTGCCGTTCTTTCAGGTAGAGATAACTCGCCAGTATGGTCTTGCGCCCATAGTTGGGAAAGTCCACAGTCACCTGCTGTCTGTTCACTGCCGCCACACGGCCCGTGCCAAAAATAGTGTGCATGACTTCCACTCCCTGGGCAAGCTCCTCAAGGCAATGATCAGCCTGCCGCCATGAGCTGCTCATGCTCTGCGCAGCGTCCACCTCTGCCTCATTGCTCATGGGGGAGGCTTTCTTTACCTTTTTCGCTGCGCCAGCCTTGCTGCCTTTTCCTTTGGATCTTGAACCAGAACAGATCAGCTTTCCTTCATTGTTGCCGATGCAGCGCTGCACACAACGCAGTCCCTTCATGTCGTCCAAAAACGTACTGGGGAAGCAGCCTTCGTCGTAATACCCCTGCGAGCCCATTCGGTAGGTGTAGAGCTCGAGTGTGTTCCTGGCCCTGGTGCAGGCCACGTACATGAGCCTGCGCTCCTCTTCCAGCGCATCCTGTCGCATAGCGGCCCTGCTCGAGGGAAAGCGACCAGACACAAGATCGATTATCATGACCGTATCCCACTCAAGACCCTTGGCAGAGTGTATGGTAGACAGTGTCACTGCATCCTGCGTCTCCTCTGTATCCAGACTGTCAAGCATAATGTCTGCCATGAAGAGATCCAGCGTTTCAGATTCCGCGGACATGCGCCGCAGCTCCTTTAGTCCCTCCAGACGCTCTGGATAATCCTCTGGATAGACTTCCTCCAGGTGAGGCTCGTAAATGGCAAGCACCTCGTCCATGATGGACGCAACACCAAGATCTGTCCGACTCCGCAACGCTCTTACGCGATCCCACTCGTCCAGCACGGACAGCATGCGCTTCCCCAGACTCTTCCTTGCTTCTTTGTCTTCCCGCGCATTGAAAAGCCGCATCGCCGTTTTCGGGCCGACGCCAGCGTGCAGCTCGGCCACTCGCGTGAATGCCCGCGGATCCCCGGGATTGATGATTATGCTGAGATAGGCGAGAAAGTCCTTGATATGGGCGGCCTCGAGGTAGCGCAGCCCCCCGTATTTGCGATAGGGCACACCCAGGGCGTTGAGCTCAACCTCCACCTGATAGGAATGGTAGCCATTGCGGAAGAGCACGGCAATGTCGGCCGGGGACATACCTCCCCCCAGATAAGCCGCCACGCGTCGCGCCACACACTTACTCTGCTGGAAATCACTGGCGCACTCCACGATCATGACCTCGGCATCCTCACTGCGGGCTGCCACCAGATTTTTGGAATAAGATTCCCGGGCTTTGGCCATGACTCTGTTGGCTGCGTCCAGCACAGACTGCCCAGATCGGTAGTTTTCCTCCAGGGGTAAAATCCTGGCACTCGGAAAAATTTTTGGAAAGTCAAGGATATTGTGTATCGTGGCACCGCGGAAGGAATAGATGGACTGCGCTTCATCTCCAACGACCATGACCGAGCGATCCGGCGACAGCTCGCCGGCCAGCAGGCGCACAATCTCTGCCTGCACCAGATTGGTATCCTGATACTCATCCACCAGAATGTGCCGGTACCTGTCACGCAGCTCGGTCAGCACATAGGGACAGGCCTCAAGCATGTCCTTAAGCTCAAAGAGCAGGTCGTCGTAGTCCATCAGGCAAGCGCTGCGCTTATATTTTTTGTAGAGCGTGGCCAGACGTTTCATCTCGGGAAGATAGATTGCCATCTGCGGCGCTTCCCTGCGCACGACCGTCTCCAGCTCCAGTTCCTTGTTGCGGGCTTTGCTGATGTAGCCTGCCAGCGTCTGACTCTTGGGAAAGCTGCGCTCCCCTTTGGCGAGATTTTGCTCTTCCCTGAGACGCTTCATGATGTCGCCCTGATCGCTGCCGTCCAGCATGGTGAAGTCGCGCCCCTTCAGCCAGCGGGGCTTGTGCACGCGCAGCGTGCGGTAGGCGAAGGAGTGGAAGGTGCCGCCAACAACGCTGCACTCGCTGTCACCGAGCAGTGCAGCAGCCCGCTCCAGCATCTCCCTGGCTGCCTTGCGTGTAAAAGTAAGCAGCAGAATATTCCAGGGTGAAACACCGTGCTCAATGAGCCAGGCCAGCCGGTGCACGATGGTTCTCGTCTTACCCGTGCCAGCGCCGGCAATTACCAGGGCAGGTCCGTTATCCGCAGTGACAACATCATACTGCGCCTTGTTGAGCAGTTCTTTATAGGGGAGCATTCTTCCTCCTTGCAGATCCGTTTCCAGAACGCTTCCGTGACACTGTCTGACTTGGCGTGCCGTCTCCTGCCCAGGCCGACGCCCAGTCAGCTGTTCTTCCAGGGGGTGGGCAGAGCCGCAAACCATGTTCTGGCCTGAGGACGCAACAGCAGAAAGATCGCGGCCAGCTCCATGAGCAGCGTCATGATACGGATAATGAATAAGCCGGGTGAATGAATAATACATTCGCGCATTGTGAACATATGAAAGGGGATGCCGACGCAAAAGCAGATCATGAACAGCACCCCGGCCCAGCCTTTGTAGCGGCTTATTGCCCAGCCACAGCCGGCATCTATCACGCACATGCCGGCCATGTGCAACAATGCCAGGCGAAGCATGGAAAAAGGCTCGCCAGCGTGCTCAAACCACTGTACATCACCATTCATGATGAGAAAGGACAGATTAATGCATGCTGCACCGTACAGGCTGACTATAGCGTAGCGTACCGCATCAGGTTTCTGCGGGTACATGTCTGCCTGCTTCTCTGCCTTTTTACGCAAACGTGCTCTTTGCATACTCATAAGTTCTTTTCAGTCTCCTGCTGCAGCTTCCTGCCGGCATCCGTCTCCAGATAGGCTTCAAAGAGATTACACCAGCGATCAAAGGCCAGAGACCTCTTACTGAGCATGGTTATGTTTTGCCTCACCCAGAGGTTGAAAACCCTCAAACGCACAGCCAAGGACGTATCCAGGCAACTCTCTAACTTGCAGTCTGCGGGTATCACGGACCCACACAACTTCATCTTGATGTAGGCCATAATGACAGCTTTGGATGTGGGCGCATGAACGGGTTTGTAGTTGAGCAGCTCAGCTATGAATGCCAGCTTGCCGTAGCGCTTGTGTATCCGCTCCATTGCCTTGTTGGGAATTAATACAGCCTCCTTGCTTTCGCCGGCAGTCTTCATTTCATCAATAAAATAAAAACGGATCCATTGTTCAAAGATGATTGCGTCCATTATCTCTGTCTGGGCCTTGGGCAACCACTGTTTTTCCTCTGGCATTATCCTTCTCCTGCCGCCATGGTGACTGGCGTGCTGCCATACCTTCAAATCCCGAAGTTGTCCACGACAGTCACTATACGCCGCGCATCACTTGTGACGGAAAGCGGCAGCAGGGACAGCCTGCGGAAGTCTTCGACGGTATCCACGTCAAGTCTGATATCCGGACGGCGCAGCCACACTTCCCCGGGATCGAAGGTAGCCAGCGTGAACCGCTCCCTATTATCCCACAGATAGTTCATGCAATGCTCACGCTGTGCAGGTGCCGTGGCGACTGCGGCCATGTACTCGAGCAAGTCCCTGTCCACAATCTCGGCGCCAAGACCGTCGGGCCAGAGATTTTCCCTGGGTACGTGATTGTAGCTGTAATCGGCATGTCCTGATTCATGAAAACGTATCAGCCTGTCGATGGCCTCCCCCCAGACAAGGGGATTGTCTGCGCAGACGCGCACAATACGCCCGGCATCCCAGCGGCGTGCTGCTGCCACAAAACGGTCCAGTACGTCATTTTCCGAACCGGCAAAAACTGGCACACCGCCGGCCTCAAGGTGACTGATCAACACCTGATCCAGTGCCGTGTCCGGACAGGCCACCACCACCTCGTCCAGCAGCCGGGCCGTTCGCACGCGTGCCACCACCCAGTCTATGATGGGCATCCCCCGCAGACAGAGCAGACTTTTCAGCGGCAGACGCGTGGAGCCGAGACGTGCCTGGACAATGGCGACTGTTTTCATGATGTCGCTCCGCCACGCTTGAGCATGCTGCTCATCAGTTCAATAACACGGCTTTTGTTGTGCGTAAAATCCAGACGCCGCATGCGCTCGTGCAGACGGCGGCGCACATCCGTGTCCAGCATGAATCTGAAGGCCTTGAGTATGCGGTCGTCGCGCACCCTGTCCATCTGCCCCAGGAAGAGGAATCCGTTCCCTGGCCTGGCAAAGGCATGCCTGCATTCCCGCTCATGCGTGGCCAGCACGATGGCGGGCACGCGCATGTGGGCAAGCTCGTAGGTAGTGCGCCCGGCAGAACACAGACACAGATCCGCCCCCTCCATCATGGAGCTCATGACGTTGGTAGCCCAGGTGAAGGTCACCAGTTCGCTGTCGAGCTCGGCTACGTACGATTCCATCTCGTAGCGGTACACGTAGCCGGGGCCGGCCACCACACGCACGGCAATGCCGCGCTCGCGGCAGACTGGCCACACGATATCCAGCACACGGCGGGAACAGTCACGCTGATCCGTACCGCCAAAGGTAATGAGCACGGTCTTTACCTCAGGACGAAATTCGTTGCACGCAGCACTCAGAAACTCATCGCGCAGACAGAACCAGTCGGCCCCGCACAAACAGGTGGGCGTTGACTGCGACGCATCGTACACGGCGTTGATGACAAGATCAGCGTACGACGCCCCCTCCCCCTCGTCCTCAAAGTTGATACAGGTTATGCCGGCCTGTCTGAGGGCGCCCATGTACTCGGCGTCAGTGTTCAGGATATCGTTGACCACAAGATCGGGCTTGAGACGCAGGATAGTCTCGGCCAGGGACTCTTCTCCCTGGCGCGTGCTGTGGTAGTCACGGCGGGCAATGCTTTCCACAGCCAGATCCGACTCACGCGTGCACACGAAGGAAATTTTGTGATCCACAATCTCGTGGGCCAGCATGAGGGCCCTATAGATATGTCCCATGCCTATGGCCGGCCAGCCGGCCACCACAAAGACAATGTGCTGACGTCTGAGCAGATGTTCGCAGATCCACCAGTCCTGATAGGACTGTATCTCAATGGCCCGGTCGTTGAGGAAATAGGGGATGACATTTTCCATGCGCGCTGCGTGGCCCGAAGCCATAGTCCTGAGCAGTGCCTCAGAACGCAGAATAATGAGCGCCCGGCTCTCAACGACCACCTCACGCTCTCCGAGCTCATCGTCAAGCAGCTGGGCCAGGTTGTTGCCCTGCACGCTCCATACGCGCTGCTGCACGCTCTTGACGGTCACCAGGTTGTCGCAGCCGGCATCCAGGTACTTGCTCCAGGCGTCTTCCACATCCGCAGCAGTTATGAGCGGACAGGAGGCACGCAGGATCAGACAGTGCTCGTAGTGCTGAGCCAGCTCGGCCAGAACTTCGCGCATTTCTGCCACGATATTGAGAGTGCGGAAACGCAGGCCGCCGTTCAGGCGGTAGCGCACACCGGCGCGTTCACTGATAACGGATATCTCCTGGCTGTCCGTGATGACATAGACGTCATCGCCCGGTGCGAGATTCAGGGCCGTTTCAATGGCGCGGCTGATGAGCGTCTTTCCGGCCAGACGTTTGACAAGCTGATCGGGAATAACCGCATTTTTCTTGACGGCGGGTATGATGACGCAGCGCTCCGGCATAGAGTCTCCTGGCCTAGTGGCTGCCAAGTTTGTCAAGAACAACACGCGCGCTGTCCAGCATATAGTCGAAATCCTCGTCGCTCATCCAGGCCTGGAAGGGGAAGGAGACCATGGTGTCGAAGAACAGATCGCCATTGGGACAATCGGCCTTGTCAAAACCCTGGCGCGCGTAATAGTCGTAACGGTTCAAGGGATAGTACTGCACCACGCACTGCACGCCGCGCTCTTCGTACATAGCGCGCATGAAGGCGTCGCGCCAGGCAGGGCCTGGCGTAGCACGGGCCACCAGCAAATGGTAGTTGTGGCGGCGTCCAGGCTCGCGCAGAAATTCCAGTTCAGGATGACCGGCCAGGGCGTCAATAAAACGAATGGCGCGCTCACGCTTGGCGTCATTGATGGCGTCTATGCGCTCAAGCAGCCTGCAGCCCAGGGCACACTCCACCTCGCCCAGGCAAAAGTTATGCGGCTGCAGTGCGGGCTCACCGGGCACTGGCAAATCCACGTTGCCCATGGCCGGCTTCCAGTACGCCTCGCGCTCGAAGTTCCAGGCGCAGTGACCGTTGTGGCGCAAGGATGATACCAGTCCGCGCAGAGCCGGATCCTTCACGTAGAGCATGCCCCCCTCGCCCAGGGTGGTGAGATTCTTGTGGGAGTGGAAGGAGAAAATGGCCATGTCGCCAAAGCTGCCGGCTTTGCGGCCGTCCACCAGCGAGCCTATGGACTGAGCTGCATCCTCGACCACGATCACGCCCCTGTCCCGGCACAGATCCACAATGGCAGGCATATCAGCCACGTAGCCATAGAGGTGCACGGGCACCACGGCCCTGGTACGATCACTCATAACCCTGGCCAGCGTTGCCGCAGTGACCACATGCGTGCGCGGATCCACATCACACCAGACAAGCTTCGCCCCCTTCTTAAGAAAAGGATAGGCCGACGAAGTAAAGGTGTGCGAAGGCACAATGATTTCATCACCAGGCCCGATGCGCAGCAGATCAGCCACCAGCTCCAGAGCGCAGGTGCCGTTGCACACGGCAAAGCAGCTTCCCACAGGCACATCTTGATAGCGGGCAAAAGCTTCCTCAAATGCAGCGAGATGCGGCCCCTGGGTAAGCGGTCCGGTAGAAAGCATGATTTCGGCCACGAGGGCCGCTTCTTCCCTGGTATAGCGGATGGAGCGTCCGCTGAAAGGTACCTTCAGGTCCATCATCATCTGGCTCCTGGCTCCCGACCCCGGGTTGGGAACAAAAGACGTCACGCCTGGACGGGCTAGCGCCTCCAAAGGAACGGCTGTTCGTCCTTGACACTCCCCACGCCTCAAGGCGGGGAATTCGAGCTTCTTCCATCGCGGCCTCCCCCGGCTTTTCCCTTGAAGGCCCTGCACAATGTCCACGAGCGTCGAGCTGGGCATGTCCTGCCCTGTTTTTCAAGATTTCCCGCTTGCGCGGGAGCGGTTATATCCCCATCGCCAGAACGAGGGTCTGTACGCCGCATCTGGGAAAGACGATCAAAGCCTTTTGAAGCGCCCGATGACGTTGTCGGGGGTGAGTACGGCACGGTAGTCCGGCCCAAGCGCGTTGGTCAGAGGCAGGGAGTGAACAATGGATGCTTCGTACATACGGGTGAATGCCGTGTCGCTTAAGCCTGCGCAGACACCGGCCGGCAGGCTGACGCCCTGCATTTCCATCATGGCCGCCACTTCCGCGTGCTGCTCGGGATAGATGTCCTCAAGCACAGACAGGGCGTAGCAGTTGGCTATGCCGTGATGCAGATGCAGCACCATGGACAGGCCGGCACTCAAAGGATGCACCACGCCCACGAATCCGGCTGCCATACCGCCCAGATAGGACGCAATCATGAGCTTTTCGCGGCGCTCTGGCTCCATCATGTCGCCCTCGCCAAAAACCTGGCGCGACAGCTCGATGGCCTTCTCGGCCAGGGCGTCCACCACCACGTTGCGGTAGGAGCCGGCAAGACTCTCAAAGCAGTGCATGTACGTGTCAATGCCCGTGTAAAAATACTGTTCCCTGGGCACGGTCTCCAGCAGATCGGGATCGAGCAGGAGCTGGTCGAACATGCTATAGTCACTGTTCATGCCCAGCTTGATGTTCTTCGCCTTATTGCAGAGTACGCCGGTGCGCGAGGACTCTGACCCCGTGCCGGCCAGGGTGGGACAGCCAATCTTATAGGGTGCTGGATTGCGTACCAGCTCCCAGCCCTGATAGTCCTCGGCCCTGCCGGGATTGGTCAGCAGATTGCCCACACATTTACAGGTGTCCAGAGTGGAGCCGCCACCAAAGGCCAGCAGGGCACAGGGGCTGCGCCCGTCCAGAGCGGCACGCACTGTTGCGGCATAGCTGTCAACGCCGTCCGTGACAGGCTCGTCCGTGGTGTCCACGTAGACGATGATGTCATGCTCCTCTGCCGGCACGCGGCCCGGGAGTTCGCGACCCTCAAAAAAGTGATCAAAGAACCAGACTGCCGGACCTCCCCCCGCACGCAGGGGCGCAAGCAGATCACCAAGCTGGGAAAGGGCTCCACGGCCGATCATGACATGGCCGACATTTCTGGCATTACGGTATTCTGTCTTCATGTGTTCTGACGATCTCTTCCGCTGTCAGCGGGAAAACGCCCCCCGCCTTCAAGCTATTGGACGCGTCTTCTGCCAGGAAGGCGGCGCAGTCGCTGTGGCTGCTCCGTGCTGCTGAATGTGCCTCACGCGCCCACACGTCCTTTCCAGGAATGCAGGGTGTTCTTCAGCAGCATGGCTATGGTCATGGGCCCAACGCCCCCGGGTACAGGGGTGATGGCACGCACCTTGTCCTTGACGGCTGCAAAGTCCACGTCGCCGCACAGGCCGGCGTCAGTGCGATTGATGCCCACGTCAATAACAACAGCGCCTTCCTTGACCATATCGGCAGTGATGCAGCGCGGACGCCCTACGGCAGCAAAGAGAAAATCAGCCTCACGGCAGACAGCGGCAAGATCCCTGGTGCGGGAATGACACAGCGTCACCGTGGCGTCACCAAAGGGGCCGCGACGCGCAAGCAGGGCAGCCAGCGGCTTGCCCACAATATTGGATCGGCCCACCACTACGGCGCGAGAGCCGGCACAGGGCAGATCGTAGCGGCGCAGCAGTTCTATGCAGCCGGCCGGCGTGCAGGAGACGAAACCCGGCAGACCGGTTACCAGACGTCCCACATTGACGGGATGGAAGCCGTCCACGTCCTTGTCTGGCGAAATAGCAAGCAGACACTGATCGGCATCAAGTTGCGCAGGCAGAGGCAGCTGCAGCAGGATGCCGTCTACGCGCTCGTCGGCATTGCAGGACGCTATGAGCTCCATAAGTCTGGCCTGGTCCGTGTCCGCGGGCAGGTAATGCGCAAATGAGACAATGCCCGCCTGCTGACAGGCCTTCTCCTTGTTGCGCACATAGACCTTTGAGGCCGGATCCTCACCCACAAGAATAACTGCCAGTCCCGGAGGGCGCACGCCCAGGGCCACTGCTTTTTCAATCTCCACCCGAATTTCTTCGCGTACCATCTGTGCCGTTTTCTTTCCGTCTATCAGGATCACCGCTACCTCCCTGTGCCGGAGGCCGGGCATTACCCGGCCTCCTTGATCTGGGAAAAAGCTTTTCAGGGGCTTGCCTGTCGGCGCTGCTCCCTGCAATTAGTTAGCGTCGTCATCAGCCGGGGGGACAACATCGGCAATGAGCGAGGGCCCGAAGTAGATAGCGTTATCGCCCAGCTCCTCTTCGATGCGCATCAGCTGGTTGTATTTGGCCATGCGCTCGGAACGGCAGAGGGAGCCCGTCTTGATCTGACCGGCATTGACGGCTACGGCAAGGTCGGCAATGAAGGCGTCCTCAGTCTCGCCGGAACGGTGCGAGATGACGGTATTGTACATATTGGTCTGGGCCAGCTCTATGGCGTCCATGGTCTCGGTGACCGTGCCGATCTGATTGAGCTTGACAAGAATGGCGTTGGCCAGGCCGCGCTCAATGCCTTCCATCAAGATGGACGGATTGGTGACGAAGAGGTCATCGCCTACCAGCTGCAGTTCTCTGTCGTCCAGGGTATCCGTCAGCAGCTTCCAGCCATCCCAGTCCAACTCGGCCATACCATCTTCGATGGAGAGCAGCGGATAGCGACGGGCGAAGTCTTCGAGCCAGCCCACCATCTCCTCACTGCTGAACTCCTTGCCTTCGCCGGAGAGGACATACCTGCCATTTTTATAAAATTCGGAGGCCGCCACATCGATAGCCAGGACCACCTCGGAACCGGGATTGTAGCCGGCCTGCTCGATGGCCGACGTGATGTAGGCAAAAGCCTGATCATGGCTGGCGAGGCTGGGGGCGTAGCCGCCCTCGTCGCCTACGGTCGTAGACAGGCCGTCCTTTTTAAGAATGGCACCCAGGGTGTGGAAGATTTCCGCGCCTATGCGCACAGCGTCACGGAACGTCTTGGCACCTATGGGCATAATCATGAATTCCTGAATATCCAGGTTGTTTGAGGCGTGCGCACCGCCGTTCATGATGTTCATCATGGGCACAGGCAGAATCTTGGCGTTGATGCCCCCGATATATTTGTACAAAGGCTGGCCTATGTAGGCGGATGCGGCGCGGCAGACGGCCATGGACACACCGAGAATGGCGTTGGCACCGAGGCGGGATTTGTTGTCCGTGCCGTCAAGATCAATCAGGGCCTCGTCCAGAGCCACCTGATTGAGGGCGCTCATGCCCAGTATGGCGGAGGCGATATCGTTGTTCACGTTATGCACCGCCATGCGTACACCCTTGCCGCCAAAACGATCGTCCTTGTCACGCAGCTCAAGGGCCTCACGACTGCCAGTCGAGGCGCCGGAGGGCACGGCGGCACTGGCTGCTATGCCACTTTCCAGGGTAACTTCCACTTCCACCGTGGGGTTGCCACGGGAGTCAAGTATTTCACGGGCGTAGACAGATGCAATGGAACTCATTTTAGTACCTCCGATACCGGGCTCCGAACCCGGACAGGACAGATTGAAGGGCCGCAATAGTCTCCCTTCCCCGGGAGAGAAGAGGGAATTCCTGCCTCCTCAGCGGCAGGCAGACCCACTTGACACTCCCCACGCCTGAAGGCGGGGGATTCTCGCTTCTTCCACCACAGACTCCCTGGCTTTCGCTTCCGGAGGTCTTCCATTAATGTCCACGAGCGTAGATTCGGGCATGTCCTGCCCTATGCAGAAAATAGTGTACAGAATA
>CAZJPT010000040.1:0-11227 GCA_964547835.1 uncultured Desulfovibrio sp. | reverse complement strand
CATAAAAGCACTGTGTTAAGATGGTGTATCCAGAGTTTTGAGATCTCCTCTGAACATCAGAACAGGATGGCGGGGATGTAAAATACTTGATGCATACCAACAAAAAACGTATTGAAGACAGGTTTGAAGTTGGCCATCACGGCTGGTACACGCCCTGTGGGAACAGGGCTGGGGCATGCTCGCGGCATTTTTATGATCCAGTCAGGATGCCGCAGTCGATCTGGAAGGAACGCTGCTGCATGACTGCCCATTTCTCCTGTGACAGGTACGGTGCTGTGCGCTGTCCCTTCGGGACCTGGCACTGACGAAGCTGTCAATTGACCGCAAGACAGGGATGTTATCTGCTAATTCGCCAAAATTCTAAATTAATTAAAAGGAGGAGGCGCTCTCCCTCTCCGTCCCGGGAGAAGGGAAGCGCCGGTTGCTGATGAGCATTCGCAAATTATTGCTTCCCCTGTTCGCCCTGTGCCTGCTTCAGGGCGCCTGCAAGGAAAACACGGCTCCCCCTCAGGAAATCGGCGTCGTGGATCTGAGCCGCGTCGTGCAGATTAGCGAGCCTGGCAAGGCTTTTCAGAATTTCCTCAGTGAACTTCAGAAAGCCTATGCCGAGCAGCTGGCATCTGCTCAGAACAAGCTGGTGGATGATCCGGAAAATGAGGAAGTACTGTCTGGCTTACAGCTGCTGTACAGCAGCCTGCAGGGCCGTATGCAGCAGGAAGAGCAGAACGCGTCCAGGATTATGCAGGACAGCGTCATGAAGACAGTGGCAGAGGTGCGCAGTCAGAACAAGCTGAAAATCGTATTCTTTGCTGAGCAGGTCGTTGACATGGATGCTTCCGTCGACATCACTGACAAGGTGATCGAGGCCATAAACAAAGTGAACGTTGAGTTTAAGCCCATTACCGGCGACCCGAATACCGACACAACAGCTACACCAGAGGCAGCTCCTGCGACACCGGAAACAGCCGCATCAGAGGCAGCTCCTGCGGCACCGGAGACAGCCGCACCAGAGGCAACTCCTGCGACACCGGAAACAGCCGCATCAGAGGCAGCTCCTGTGGCACCGGAAACAGCCACACCAGAGGCAGCTCCTGCGGCACCGGAAATGGCCGCACCTGAGACTGCTCCTGAAGCAGCCAGCCCTGAGGCGAAATCATAGCAGCAGGCCTGCTCCATGTTCATTTTTTGCCCTGCCGTGCTGTCGGTGGGGCTTTTTTGCTTGCGCTTCCTCTGTTATTTGTCTCTGGTCTCTGAAGGGATCTGGCAATGCGGGTGACAGTCTTCAGCTCTCCGGGCCGCGGCTCCATGCCATGGGAAATCTGTACCTGTACGTCTGGCCGTGCAGCGTTATCTATGTGCATCCAATCCGGGTATGTCATGACAAATACAAGACAAATAAAGTCGCGGCAGCGCGTGACTGCGCATGGTGAAGTTTTTACTTCGGAGCGCGAAGTCAAGGCCATGTGTGACCTTGTTGCGGATGAATGTGCGCGTATTGAAAGCCGCTTTCTTGAGCCCGCATGTGGAGACGGCAATTTCCTTGCTGAAGTGCTCAGACGCAAACTGGAGACATGCAGAGAAAAATATGGAAGCCCCAGGCAGCTGGCAGAATACGAACGCTGGTCTGTTACGGCCGTTATGAGCATATACGGTGTTGAGCTGCTGCCAGACAATGTGTGCTTGTGCCGTGAGCGTCTGTACTGTATTTGGAATGATGCATACAGCACAACATGCGGCCTCAAAGTCAACAATGGCTGTCGTGCAGTTGTCAGGCGGATTCTGGAGCTGAACATTCTTTGTGGTGACGCGCTGTCCATGCGTCAGGGCAGGAAAAAAAAGGAAGCCCCACCAATAATTTTTGCAGAATGGTCATTTGTGGACGGCAATCTGGTCAGGAGACGCGACTATCGTCTTGACGCACTCATTGAGGTAAACGAAAGGGCAACGTCGCGCCCCGGCATCACAGACGCAGAGAGTGACAACTGTGAGGCAAATACCAGAAAGAGCAGCCCTCTGCCGGTAAAGGAGTATCCCCTGTTCGACTACAGGACACTTTGTGAATATGCCTGAGCATTTTGTTGATGGCATGGTATCCGTTCAAGGGGTGGCAGGAGTCAGCCTCAATTGAGCGTGAGTTTCGATGGCCTGACGCTTCAGTTCGAAATAGCGTGAGAGGTCCTGAAAGCTCATCGAACAGGCAGCTCTTGACCGTCCCTTGCATAAGGTCGGCACAGGACCACAAATTCAACCTGCAGGTCAGCAGAAGCGGGTACATTCTTTCTGCCGGCGCAGCCCGCAGTTGTCTGAGCTTTCACAGGTGACACGCATCACCCCCAGAACGGATGCCATTTTTGCGTTATGAGGCTGGATGTTTGCTGTCTTGTGACCTGCAAAGATAAGCCTTTGTGTGGAACAGACAAATAGTTCCGGTACTGTCGTTCCCCCCTTTGAGGCAGCGTTTGCGGATATGTTTATCGGCCAGGAGCTGCCAGTGCGCTCCATAAGAAGTTACAGGAGATTTGCGGAGCCATGAAATTTGACGTGATTATTGGCAATCCGCCGTATCAGCTCGAGACAGGAGGCGGCACTGGAAGGCAGGCAAAACCACTGTATAATTTGTTTGTTACTAAATTTAAATTGTTAAATCCAAAGTATCTGGTTATGATCATTCCATCACGATGGTTTTCAGGAGGAATCGGGCTGGATTGCTTCAGAAATGAAATGATGAATGATAAACATATATCTCATATAACTGACTATATTAACGCAAAAAATTGTTTTCCAAAAACTAGTATAAGTGGCGGTGTATGTTTCTTCTTATGGGATAGAAATTATAATGGTGACTGTAATTTTATAAGTGTTTATAATGGCAAAACAAATAGCATGTTAAGATCACTTAATGAATTTCCTTTGATAGTAAGATATAATCAGTCTATTTCTATATTAAGAAAAATATATACATCAGAACGTAAATACTTATCTGATTACGTAAGCTCTATAGGAGTATTTGGTATACCAAGCAAAGAACATGGAAGAAAAATAAAAAAAGATAAAAATGACTTAAAATTATACTCAAGTTCAGGAACTGGATACATAGCGGAGGATGAGCTTCAAAAAGGATATGAATATATTAATAAGTATAAAGTAATGGTAAGTAAGACAGGTGCAGAACATGCTTGCGAACCTGATCAGTCAGGTTCTTTTCGCGTGTTGACATCAGCACTAAAAGTACTTTCTCCACGCGAGATATGTAATTTTTCATATATAATTGTAGGCAATTTTGCTAAAAAGAGAGATGCAGAGAATCTGTTAAGTTATTTGAAAACAAAGTTTGCCAGATTTTTAATCCTTATGGCAGTGTCATCAATAAATATATCGAGGAAAACATTTTCTTTTGTGCCTGTACAGGATTTTTCCAAATCATGGACTGACGATGAACTTTACATTAAGTATAATCTTGCGAAGGAGGAAATAAAGTTTATAGAGTCCATGATTAAACCCATGGAGTGACAGGAGCTTCTCTTCGCAGCAGGGCATGACTCAATGCGGAGAGAAGGAATCGCCTGTTGTGTAAGGGGACAGAGAAAGGTTTTCAGAATACGCCGCAACACTGTCACGTGTCACAGGTCCTGCTGGATTTGAAAAGCCGCCGCTTCCCATGTCGGGAAGTGGCGGCCCGGGGGGACAATATGCAGGTTTTTGTTTAGTAGGCGTGTGGATCAGCCATGATCTCATTTGCGTCGAGCTTGTGGGAGAACAGACGGTAGGCCCAGAACTGATACATCAGCACGATGGGCACCATGATCACGGCTACGACCAGCATGATGGTGAGAGTAAGCTCACTGGAGGCTGAGTTGAAGCAGGTCAGGGTCGCGGCGGGATTGCTGCTGGAGATGAGCATTCTCGGATACATGCCCATGACACCGAAGAAGGTTACGCCGATGATGAAGACGCAGCTGCTCGCCCAGGCCAGGAGGATCTGACGACGTGCCAGCAGGACAAGGATGCCCACAAGACCGATGACGGCTGTCAGCGGAATAAGGAAGAGAGCTGGCATAGCCACGTAGTTTACGAAAAGGTCCGTGAAGAAGGCCGTGAACAGCAGGAAGCCCAGCAAGAGCAGGGCAACTACAGGCCACAGCAGATAGACCATGGCCAGGGCGCGCTCCTGTATGTCATCCCTGGTCTTGAAGCACAGCCACAGAGCACCGTGCATGGCGAAGACTGCCAGGAAGAAGAGTCCGCCGGCAAGACCGTAGGGGTTCAGGAAGGTGGTCAGATCACCCTGCAGCACGCCACTGGAGTCAAAGGGGATGCCCTTGAAGAGGTTGGCAAAGGCTACACCAAGGAGTACGGCGGCAACCAGGTTTGTAAGAAAATGCACCGTATCCCACAGGCTGCGCCACTGAGGATGATTGATCTTGTTACGGAACTCAAAGGAAACGGCACGGAAGATGAGCATGAAAAGCAGAAGCAGCAGCGGCACGTATAAGGTGGAGAACATAACCGCATAGGTAGTCGGGAAGGCGGCAAAGGTTACGCCGCCGGCGGAGATCAGCCACACCTCATTTCCGTCCCAGAAGGGGCCGGTGGAGTTGTACATGATTCGGCGCTCACCCTCGTCATGGGCCAGGAAGGGAAGGAGGCTTCCGATGCCGAGATCAAAGCCGTCCAGAATAAAATACATGGCCCAGAGCAGGCTCCAGAGAACAAACCAGATGGTTTCGAGCATGGCTACACCCCCTCGGGGCCCTTTTGGGCGTACTTGATGAGCAGAAAGATGTCGATAATGCCCAGCAGGGAGTAGACAACGATGAAGCCCACCAGGGAGAAAAGAATATTGTCAGCGGGTACGGGCGATACCGCGTCCGACGTGCGCATGAGATTGTACACTATCCAGGGCTGCCGACCAATTTCTGCCACGGCCCAGCCCAGGAAGGTGGCTGCGTAAGGCAGCGGAATAATCCATGGCAGCAGCCTGAGCAGATATGGACATGGCTGTTCCTTCCTGCGCTGCACAAAAGCCCAGGCAGCGACCAGGATGAAGAGTCCGCCAAGGCCGACCATAATGCGGAAAGACCAGAAAACAGGCGCAACCGGAGGCCAGTCTCTCCTGGGGAAGTCCTTGAGACCCTTTATTTCAGCATCAAAATCGCCGTAGCTGATGAAACTGAGAAAGCCGGGCAGGCCGATGGCTTCGACGCTGTTCCTGGCGGCAGCTTCATCTGGTATCTGCAGAAGGTAGAAGGGGACGTTGGAGCTGGTTTCCCAGTGTGCTTCCATGGCTGCCAGCTTGGCAGGCTGCATGGAGGCCACATTCTTGCCCTGGATATCACCGGTCAGGGCAATGAGCAGGGCCAGTATCAGGGCAATGGGGGCTGCGAAGCGGAAGCTGGCGCGGAAGAATCCGGCATGTTCATTGCCGCGGCGCATGTGCCAGGCGGAAACGCCGAGCACAAAGAAAGCGGCCAGCATCCATGCGGATACCAGCTGATGCCCATACATGCCCAAGGCATAGGGATTGGTGACAACAGTGAGGAAGTCCTCGAGTTCGGCACGGCCGTTACGCAGAACGTAGCCGGCAGGGTGCTGCATGAAGCCGTTGGCCAGGATGATCCACAGGGCGGAGATGTTGCTGGCAAAGAAGACCATCCAGGCACAGACGCAGTGCGCCTTCCTACTCAGCTTTTTCCAGCCGAAATGCCAGACTGCCAGGAAGGTGGACTCCAGGAAGAAGGCTACGGTTGCCTCGATGGCCAAGAGCGAGCCGAAGATGTCACCGACGTAGGCTGAGTAGCGGGACCAGTTGGTACCGAACTGGAACTCGAGGGTGATGCCGGTCACGACGCCCAGCGTAAAGTTGATAAGAAAGAGTTTTCCCCAGAATTTTGCATGATTCTTCCAGCTTTCGTCATTGGTTTTGACGTATTTACTCTCCATCCAGGCAATAAGGAGTGACAGACCGAGAGTAAGCGGAACAAAGACGAAGTGGAAAAAGACTGCGACAGCGAATTGCAGTCGGGACAGCATTACTGCATCCATGCCATTTCCCTCCATAGGCCACACAATCGTCCAGCTTAGAAAATATCGCTTCCATGAAAACAAAGCGCTGTGTATGCCCTGTTACTATAGCGGTTTTAAAATGAACTGATATATCAGACGGTATGTCCGCAGTTACGGGGCCATCCCCTGATATCGGTAGCAGTCAGCGCACCACACTCTCCCATTGCACCGGTGAAGGTATTCCGTATCGTGCCCATGTTAATATGAAAGAAAGCTATTTGAAAAGAACAGTTCCTGACGGTGCACCCCTTCTCCCCGAACAGGGACACGCCGCAAATACGCATGGGTCCGATGGGATGCTATGCGCAGACTAATTATTAACGATAATTATTTTCGATTGCAACAAGAAAAGCCCCCTGGCTCTTCCGCGAAAATATGCGTTCTTCCGGAATGAGGCGTAAGGGGCGTAAGGGATCTTTACAGGCAGGAGAAGCTGTCTTCCAATGACAGCAGGCCTATGAACGATAATCGGAATTGAGCTTTACGTAGTCAACGCTGAGATCCGAGGCTTCAAGGGTGTAGGAGCCAGGTCCCCTGCCGACGCATATTTCCATGGGGATATCTTCCCTGCTCAGAGGCTCCTCGAGCTGGGCGTCAAAATTGCCTGCCACGGGCTGGCCAGCACGAAAGAGTTCTATGCCGCACAAACTCACGCTGACGTCCTCCGCGCGCATGGAAACACCACTGCGTCCCACAGCGGCAACAATGCGTCCCCAGTTGGCGTCTCTGCCGTAAATAGCGGTTTTCACTAGCTGGGAATGGCCTACCGTGCGGGCAATCTGTTCCGCGTCCATATCTGAGTCAGCGCCGCTGACGTGGATGTGCATCACCCTGGTGGCGCCCTCGCCATCCTTGACGAGCATGTGGGCCGTAGTGCGCAATATGTCGGTAAGTTCGCGCTCGAAAAGACTGGCATCCTCAGATGTGGTGACCTTCACCCCGGAGGCGCCATTGGCCAGCGCCAGGATGGTGTCGTTCGTGGAGGTGTCGCCGTCTACGCTCACCCGGTTAAAGGTTTTGTCAGCGCAGCGGGCGAAAAGGGCCTGCCACATGGAAGGGTCGACTACGGCGTCAGTGAGGCAGACGCAGAGCATGGTGGCCATATTGGGGCAGATCATACCGGCACCCTTGGCCATGGTGGTCAACCGTACCGTGCCGCCGGACAGGGTGATGTCCCTGGAAGCGAACTTGGGAAAGGCGTCGGTGGTCATGAAGGCTCTGGTAAAGCCTTCGGCGTCACGGCTGCCCAGACTGCGCACGAGCTCGGGAACTGCCGCCTCCCATTTGTCCATTTTAAGCTGATCACCGATGACGCCGGTAGACAGAGGCAGCACAGAGTCAGGTTGCAGGCCGAGGGGCTCGGCCACCATACGCTGCGTGGCGCGGCAGTTGGCCAGGCCCTCGTCACCCGTGCAGGCGTTGGCCTGTCCGGAGTTGGCCACTATAGCCCTGACCGTGCGCTGACGGGTCAGAATATCCTGGCACACGAGCACAGGAGCAGCCTTGAATACGTTGGTGGTAAAAACGCCAGCGGCGACGGCGTCGCGGTCGGAAACAATGAGACCAAGATCATCACGGCCCTGCGCCTTGAATCCTGCGGCAGCTGTGCCGGCGCTGAAGCCCTTGGGCAAATCGTTTGTCTGCATCGCGTGTGCTCCTCAAATGGTATGGACGGCCCTGGTGCAGGCCCTTCCAGAGAAAGGGCGGCAGGCCTCGAGGCCTGCCGCCCTGGATTTAAGATGACGGCTGCGTTTACGCGCGGCTGTTCTTTATTTCTTCGGCGATATTGGCGGGAACGCGTTCGTAGTGATCAGGCTGCATGGTGAAGGAGGCACGGCCCTGCGTCCTGGAGCGCAGATCAGTGGCGTAGCCGAACATGCTGGCCAGCGGAACCTGGGCACGTACGGACTGCGTGCCGCCGGCGCGGGCCTCCATAGCGGATACACGGCCGCGACGGCTGGTGAGATCACCCATGACGTCGCCAAGGTATTCCTCTGGCGTCACCACTTCCACGTCCATGATGGGTTCGAGCAGTTCAGGTGCTGCCTTTGCCATGGCGTCCTTGATGGCCATGGAGCCGGCCACGTAGAAGGCCTGCTCGGAGGAGTCGACCTCATGATAGGAGCCGAAGACCAGGTTGACCTTGATGTCGACGCAGGGGAAGCCTGCTACAACACCGCTCTTCATGGCATCCTGAATGCCCTTGTCAATGGCAGGGATGTATTCCTTGGGAATGACGCCGCCGGTGATGGAATTGACGAACTCGTAATCCTTGCCCGGATTCGGCTCCACCTCGATAACGCAGTGACCATACTGGCCACGACCGCCGGACTGCTTGACATGCTTCATGTCGGACTTGGCGGGCCTGGTAATGGTTTCGCGGTAGGCGACCTGGGGCTTGCCGACGTTGGCGTTGACGTTGAACTCGCGCACCAGACGGTCAACAATGATTTCCAGATGCAGCTCTCCCATGCCGGCGATAAGGGTCTGACCGGTTTCCTCATCACCCTTGACGCGGAAGGACGGATCCTCCTTGGCCAGCTTGCTGAGGGCAGCTGACAGGGCGTCGCGGTCGCTCTTGGTCTTGGGTTCGATGGCGACCTCGATGACGGGTTCTGGAATGTGCAGGCTTTCCAGCTTCACGACGCGCTTTTCATCACACAATGTGTCACCGGTGGAGCAGTTTTTAAGACCCACCAAGGCAATGATGTCGCCTGCGCCTGCCCACTTGATGTCCTCGCGCTTGTTGGCGTGCATCTTGAGAATGCGGCCTACACGCTCGCGCTTGCCGTTGTTGGCATTCATCACGGTCATGCCGGACTCAAGGTAGCCGGAATAGACGCGGAAGAACGACAAGTGGCCGATGAAGGGATCGGAGAAGAGCTTGAACACCATGCCGCAGAGCGGTTCACTGTCGCTGCAGTGGCAGGGTGTCGTTTTTTCGTCATCCTTGGGATCGTGGCCCATGACCGGCGGGATGTCGACGGGACTCGGCAGATAGTCAATAATGGCGTCGAGCAGAGGCTGCACGCCTTTGTTGCGGAAGGCCGTACCACACAGCACCGGCACAATGGAGCGGTTGATGGTGGCCTTGCGCAGGCAGGAGACAATCTCGTCCTCGCTCAGCTCCTCGCCGTTGAGATATTTTTCGAGCAGGACCTCGTCCTCCTCGGCTACGGCCTCGAGCATCTGATGGCGGGCTTGCTCATAGGCTTCCTGCATGTCAGCGGGAATGGGGTTGCTCACCACAGTGGTGCCCTTGGTGGCCTTGTCAAAAGTCAGGGCCTTGCCGCGGATAAGGTCGACCACGCCATCAAATTTGTCTTCAGCGCCAATGGGCAGCTGCAGCGGCACGGGAGTGGCGCCGAGACGCTCGCGAATCATCTCGACGCAGCGCTCGAAGTTGGCGCCTACGCGGTCCATCTTGTTGACGAAGCAGATGCGCGGCACGTTGTAGTTGTCAGCCTGGCGCCACACCGTTTCGGACTGGGGCTCCACTCCGGCGACGGCGTCGAATACGCAGACAGCACCGTCAAGCACGCGCAGCGAGCGCTCAACCTCAATGGTAAAGTCCACGTGACCGGGGGTGTCGATAATGTTGATACGACAATCTTTCCAGAAGCAAGTCGTGGCAGCCGAGGTAATGGTGATGCCACGTTCCTGTTCCTGCTCCATCCAGTCCATGGTGGATTCACCGTCATGGGTCTCACCGATCTTGTGGTTGACACCGGTGTAGAACAGTATGCGCTCGGTTGTCGTGGTTTTGCCGGCATCGATATGAGCCATGATGCCTATGTTGCGTTCTTTGTCTATTGTCACAGTGCGGGCCACGGGATTTCCTCCAAAAATGCCGGCTGTGTGAACAAAGCTGTGCCCGGCCGGGCACAGCTTTATCAATACTTCCTTATGGTTATGTGACGGCTACCAACGGTAATGGGCGAAGGCCTTGTTGGCTTCGGCCATGCGGTGGGTATCTTCACGTTTTTTCACGGCGCCGCCACGGCCATTGTAGGCATCCAGGAGTTCGGCGGACAGCTTGGCGTCCATACCCTTTTCACCGCGGGAACGGGCGTAATTGATGATCCATCTGATGGACAGCGAGAGCTGACGGTCAGGGCGGACTTCCATGGGCACCTGATATGTGGCGCCGCCCACGCGGCGAGACTTGACCTCAAGACGGGGCTTCACATTGTCCAGGGCCTTCTCAAAGGCGCGCATGGGTTCTTCACCGGTTTTCTCGGCCAGATGCTGCACCGAGGAGTAAAAAATTCTCTCGGCTGCGCCTTTCTTACCGTCATACATCAGACGATTGACAAATTTGGTGACGAGCTTGCTACCATAGAGCGGATCAGGCAGCACTTCACGCTTGGGTACAGGACCTTTACGGGGCATGATTTTTCTCCTGAAAGAGATGCTCGCGCGGCGTCATCAGCCCCGCAGCGCCCGGCGCCGGAGGCTGCCTGGTGCGTTGCATGACGTACGCCGATCAAGAGCTGGTTCAGAATGGGAACGGGTGACCGGGAAACTACTTGGGACGCTTGGCACCGAACTTGGAACGGCTCTTGCGGCGATCGTTCACGCCGGAGGTGTCGAGGGTGCCGCGGATGATGTGATAGCGGACACCGGGCAGGTCCTTGACACGACCGCCGCGGATAAGCACGACGGAGTGTTCCTGCAGGTTGTGTCCCTCACCGGGGATGTAGGCGGTCACTTCGAGGCCATTGGTCAGGCGGACACGAGCGACCTTGCGCAGGGCGGAGTTGGGTTTTTTAGGGGTGGTGGTGTACACGCGCGTGCACACGCCGCGGCGCTGCGGGCAGGAGTGCAGGGCTGGCGTTTTCTTGTGCTTCACCACGACCTTGCGCTCAATGCGGATGAGCTGGTTGATGGTAGGCATTCTTCCTCCAGTTTAAGGATGTGTCCCGCGAGGGACGCAAATAAAGAAGAGGGGGATTACCCCCTCCGAAGCATTTGGTCGTTTACAGGACAATACAGGCTTTGTCAAATAAATTTTGTCCAGGCACTGGCTGACAAATGAGGCTTTGACGCAACTTTTTACGGAGCTGGCGTTCTCCGCCCTAGTTATCCTACTTCCAAGGCGAAAATGTATATTAAAGACTTCCCAATTCGCTGCAATATCCTCCCCTGATGAAAATTTCGCAAC
>CAZJPT010000039.1:0-11241 GCA_964547835.1 uncultured Desulfovibrio sp. | reverse complement strand
AGAAAACAGATGACACAGTGACAACTGGCTTGTGAGTTATTTTCTGACAATTCCTATGCAGGGCCTTCACAGGTGAAAGCCGGGGGGCTGTAGTGGAAGAAGCGAGAAGCCCCTGCCTTCAGGAGCGGGGAGTGTCAATGCAGGACAAGGGACAGGGGGACGGCAGACAGGCTGCTGCGCATTGTGCCAGCTGCACGCTGCCAGTTACCGGGAAACAGGCAGGGAGCGTCGTCCGCTCTCCAGCCAGTCTCCGTTATGATACGTGTAATGTGCTGTCCAGGGGAGCCAGGGCCAGGCCGCCTGGACGCAGCTTGTGGTCCGGTATTCCGATGTGAGGGCGTCGCTGCTGCGCGGCCGCCAGGCCAGGGCGTCGTCAAGCAGGCGTGTGAATGTGTCTCTGGGCCATAAGCTGGCTCCCTGGGCGAGCACGTGCTCTGTAGCCTGCTGGCAGTCAAGCAGGGTGACGCCGCGCTTTATGAGCAGTGCATTCAAGGCAGCCAGGCAGGCCCGGCTGGCCTCGGTTACTGTGTGGAACATGGACTCGCCGAAGAACGCCCGGCCAAAGGTCACGCCATAGAGACCACCGACCAGACGGCCCCCAAGCCAGGCTTCCACGGAATGCGCGAAGCCGGACTTGTAAAGTCCTTTGTAGGCCGTCTTCATCTCGCCGAGCAGCCATGTTTCGCGGCGGTTGCCGCAGCCCTCAAGCACTTCGTTAAAGGCCATGTCCAGCGTGATGGAAAAACCTGCTCGGCGGATCTTTCTGGCTGCCCTGGACGGCAGGTGATAGTCCCCGGGAAAAAGAAGACAGCGCGGGTCAGGCGACCACCACAGCCTTGGCTCAAGTCCCTCGGTGTACCAGGGAAAGATGCCACGCGAGTAACAGGCGAGAATGACAGGAACGGAGAGATCCGCTCCCTGGAAGACAATGCCCGATGGGGACGCCGTTTCCACAGGCGGAAGCACCCCCATAATGTGACGGACCAGGGCTGCCAGGCGCTCAAGCGGCTGCTTGCGTTCATCAGGCATTGACAGCCTGTCCTTCGTCGAGGCAGAGGCCGTTTTCCCCAAGGGAGAGGCGGGCTTTGCCACCCTTTTGCAGGAAACCGAAAAGCAGGGCTGAGGCGAGTTTGTCCTCTACTTCGTCGCGGATGAGCCGGCGCAGGGGACGGGCGCCCATGGACGGGTCATAGCCCTTTTTGGCAAGCCAGCTTAAGGCTTCGTCCGTGATCTCGAGCTCGACACGCCGTTCGACCAGACTGCGGCGGATCTCACTTAAGAACTTGTTCACGATATGGACCATGAGATCAGTGCTCAGGCTGTGGAAGGGAATGAGCCCGTCGAGCCGGTTGCGGAATTCTGGCGTGAACACGGACTCGACGGCTTTCAAGGCCCTGCGGGCCGCGTCTCCGGTCTGCCTGTTCTGGCTGAAACCGACGGAAGCAGCGTTCATCTCGAAAGTGCCGGCGTTGGAGGTCATGATGATGATGGCGTTGGAGAAGTCGGTTTTGTTCCCGCTGTTGTCCGTGAGCCTGGCATCGTCCATGACCTGGAGCAGGATATTGAAGATGTCCGGGTGAGCCTTTTCAATTTCATCAAGCAGGATCACGCAGTAGGGGGCCTTGCGTACAGCGTCAGTGAGCAGACCGCCCTGATCAAAGCCTACATAGCCTGGCGGCGCACCGATGAGCCTGGAGACCGAGTGCTTTTCCATGTACTCACTCATATCAAAGCGCAGGAACTCGATGCTGAGCACATCGGCAAGGCTTTTGGCCACCTCAGTCTTGCCTACGCCAGTAGGACCATAGAAGAGGAAGGAGCCGGCGGGACGTCCGCACTGGCTGAGACCAGCGCGTGAGCGCAGGATGGCGCGCACCACCATGGAGATGGCCTCATCCTGCCCAAAGACGCGGGCTTTGCGCTCTGCCTCGAGACGGGCCAGGCGATCCTTCTCGGAGCCGGACATGGAACGAGCCGGAATGCCGGCCATGCGCGCCACGACACGTTCGACGTCGGCTACGCTGACGTCGGCGCAGCTTTTTTTGCGGGAGTTCTTCTTCCCCTGCGTGCCGGCGTCTTCCCCGGAAGTCTGCGCGGCCTGCGGTTGTGAAGACGCTGGTCTGGTGGTCTCGTCCAGGAAATGCTCCAGGGTGATGGGTTTTGTCTGATTTTTGGAGGCAGGCGGCACCTGTGTGGCTGCAGGCTTTTTACGACCCATGGTACGCAGGTAAACAGCGGCTCCGGTCTCATCCATGACATCAATGGCCTTGTCGGGCAGCAGACGCTCGCGCACGTGTCGGTCGGTCAGAGATACAATGCTCTTGAGCACGGACCTCGAGTAGTTCACATGATGGTAGTCGGCATAGCGCTGCTGCAGACCAAGGAGGATCTGCAGGCATTCGTCCTGGGAGGGTTCGTAGATCTTTACCGGCACAAAGCGCCTGGAAAGCGCCTTGTCCTTCTCAAAATGGTTGCGGTACTCCTCGAAGGTGGTTGACCCCATGCAGCGCAGCTCCCCGCTGGCCAGTATGGGCTTGAGGATGTTGGCTGCGTCCAATGAGCCGCCGGAAGTGGCGCCGGCACCGACAATGGTGTGGATCTCGTCGATGAAAAGTATGGTGTCCTTCTTCTCGGAGAGCTCCTTGACGATGTTTTTAAGGCGCTGCTCGAAATCACCGCGGTAGCGGGTGCCGGCTACCACCATGCCCAGATCCAGGGAATAGATGGTGGTGCTGGCAAATTTGCCGGGCACATTGCCGGAGGCAATGCGCAGCGCCAGGCCGTGGGCCATGGCCGTTTTTCCTACGCCGGGATCGCCGACAAAGAGCGGATTGTTCTTGCTGCGGCGGCAGAGGATCTCAATGGTGCGTTCGAGCTCGCGTTCACGACCAATCAGCGGATCCAGCCGGCCTTCGCGGGCCAGCGCCGTGAGATCCGTGGTGAACTGCGCGAGTGCAGACGGCTTCTGGTTCCCGGCCTCTCCTTCAGTGGCACTGGAGCCACGGCCTTGCTCTGGTCCGCGCCTGGTGTTGGATTCGCTCTCGATTTCGCGCTTGTACTGATGCTCGACGTAGCGTTGCACGTCGAGAGCGGACACGCCCTGGCGGCGCATATAGTATGTTGCGTAGTTATCCTCGTCCTGCATGATGGCCACGAGGATGTCGCCGAGAGTAACGACGACGCGGCCGGCAGCCTGCATATTGTTGATAACGCGCTCAAAGAGGCGGCTGACGTTAACGGTCTGCACGACTTCGGGCTTGATACCCTCGGGGATGACCTCAAGGCTGGAAAGAAAGAAGGATTCAAGTTGTTCGCACAGCATGGCAACAGAGGCGCCGCAGCCGTCAATGAGGACGCGGCCGCGCATTGTTTTCGTCATGGCGAACAATATATGTTCAACAGTGAAGACGGCGTGGCGTCGCTTCTGCGCTTCGCGCATGGCCTCACGCATGACTTCTCGGGTGAGTGTCGTAAATTCCATGAATACTCCCCTTTATCAGAGCGCGTCCGGACGCTCGTTCCCCGGGGACGGCGGAAGAGACGGCGCTGGAATTTAATTGGTGCCCTTTGCTGTGCTGACTGCAAAAAAAGCGCGCAGAAAACCAGATCAACTTGCGCGGGGAACGCCGCGCATCAGAAGAGGAGGCGGGGGGTCGCATCCTGGCGATTGTTCAAGGTACGCACAGGCGGACGCTGTTCGACCATGATTGCCGCAGCTGCTGCCTGTCTGGTCGTGGCGCTGGTCGAAAAACGGACAGCAGACGGCACGAAGTCGTGACAGACGGGGGAAGTGTGCTGCGGAAGATTATTTTTCCTGGTCCATGGTGCATAACAAGGGAAAGCCTGCCTGCCTGGCCCTTGTGCTTACCTGATAGACCTTGGTGGCGGCGATTTCCTTGACGTAGGTGCCGCACTTGGCAATGCCTTCCTTATGGACAGTGAGCATCAGGCGCATGGCCTCGTGCTCACTTTTGAAAAAGATTTCCATAAGAACCTGCACAACAAAATCCATGGTCGTGTAGTCGTCGTTGTGGAGATAGACGGCGTAGCGCGGAGGCTCCTTAACCTCTGGTTCAAGCAAGGTTTCTTGTTCCGGATTAGAAAAGATTTCGGACATGGTGTTTTCCCGGCGGCCGCCTGACGGCCGCTGCATGGCGGCTTAGAGATTTGGCGGCAGATCCGCAAGGGAAAGTGAGGCGCGCAGAGCCGTACGCGTTGCCTCGTCAAAGACAAAACCATCCTGTCCGGGCAGGTGCTGTGCCGCAAGCCATTCAAGATGAAGCACATGATAACTATTTGTGCTCATCGGGCATGTGTCAAGGCCAAGCAGGCTTTCCAGACGCCCGAGTAACGGCGCAGCGCCCTCAATTTCCACGCAGTCCATGAAGGGCAGCCTGTCCATGTCCACATGAGCGCCGCAAAGGCTCCAGGACTCACGCACTTTCTCGTAGCGGAACAGTTCCTTGAAGCCCAGTTTGAGCAGGATGGTGTGCAACGTCCCGGGATCGTCAATGCCAAGCTCATATTCTTCGCGTCGCTTGGCTGGCCTGCCGGCTACCATGACGTCGGGCAAGGGTTCTTTATAGGTGAGCCGCGCGTCGGTGCGTTTGGACCATTCGCGGGTGCGCAGACGCAGCAGCCGGCGTCTGGCCGTGAGTTCGCAGTCTGCACGATCGTAGATGATATTGGTCTCGAAGTGTGCTGGCGCGACCAGGCTCGCACCAAGGGCAGCCAGGCGCGGACGCAGTGTGTCCGCGCTGACATTGAGGTATTTGCGCTCGAGTTCTTCAGCCATGCTGCCTTCCCCGGGACTGATGATGGAAAAGACTGCGGGCAAGATCCTGTATGGTCTGCACCGAGCCTGGCATGACAACGGGGTTGAAGCCTAAGCGCTGCGCCTGTGAAGCGCGTCGTTCCTGGCCGGATACAGGGCGTATCTGGCCGTTGAGATCGCACTCGCCGAAAAAAATGGCTTTCCCGGGCAGGGGAATGTCGTAGAAGGAGGAGAGCACGGCTGTCACCACCCCCAGATCCAGACCGGGATCCTGCAGGCGCAGGCCGCCGCCTACCTTGGCGTAGATGTCCGCCTGGGAAAAATTGAGGCGCAGTCGCTTTTCCAGCACTGCCAGCAGCAGATTAAGGCGGCTGGTGTCAAAGCCAAGGGCCGTGCGTCTGGGGATGGAAAAGCAGGATTTGCAGGCCAGGGCCTGCACTTCCACGGCCAGGGGACGACGTCCCTCGCAGGCCATGACTACGGCCGTGCCGGAGAGGGAAGGGTTGCGGTCCTCCAGGAAGAAGGTGGACGGGTCGGGCACGATTTCCATACCGGTCTGGCCCATGCGAAACACCAGCATCTCGTCGCTGGGACCAAAGCGGTTTTTGGAGACGCGCATGAGGCGGAAGGCCTGCCTGCGATCGCCTTCCAGACTGATCACGGTGTCTACCATGTGTTCGAGCAGACGCGGGCCGGCCAGGGCGCCTTCCTTGGTCACGTGCCCCACAAAGACGCCGGCAGCGCCCAGACGCCGGCATGCCTCCACAACGGCTGCGGCTACGCCGCGCACCTGGTTCACATTGCCGGGTAACCCCTCCACGCCGGACAGGGCCATGGTCTGCACCGAGTCCAGCACAAGTAGATCCGGTCGCTCCGCGTCCATGGCAGCGATGACGTCGTCGCAGCTGGGTGTGGCAATGGCAAGGAGGTTGTCATTGAGTACGCCGAGTCGCTCGCCACGGGCGCGTATTTGTGCCAGGGTCTCTTCTCCTGAGGCGTAGAGCGTCTTGCGTCCTGATGCTGCCACATGGCCGGCTACCTGCAGAAGCAGTGTCGATTTGCCTATGCCTGGTTCTCCTCCGGCCAGGATGACGGCACCAGGCACAAGACCAGAGCCCAGCAGGCGGTCCAACGGGCCGAGACCGGAAGAGAAGGGACTGGCACCCTCTTCAACGGCGTCCTGCAGGCGCATGACTCTGGGTGGGCGCAGTCCGGAAATGGCTGGCAGAGGGCTGGCCCCTGGAACCTCTTCGTGCAGTGTGTTCCACTGGCCGCACTTGGGACACTGACCGAGCCACTGCGGACATGATGCTCCGCAGGCGGAGCAGGTGTAGCTAACTCTCACTGGCATACAGGATAATGTACGCAAGAAGTATGCCGCTGGCAAGAAAAAGCAGAGCTGAGGGTGCAGATACGGAACTTGGGTTTTGGGCCAATTTGAGCCCCCTACAGCTTCGCTCTGATAGGCGCGTCATTGTCTTCTTCTCATGGCGATGTCGTAGGTTCTTCTTACGAGCTCATCGACTTCGGACGCTACCTCCTGTTGAGATAGCGATACCAGATATTCCCGAACATGCCAATAAAATTTATCTACACCCCAGAGCTGATGCATGACGCCATCAACGCTTGATGGGTAGCAAATAAAGTGACTCATTATGAGAAGTTATGGTCAGCTCGCCCATCCTGCCGGAAGGAGACGGGCAGAGTGCGTCAAGCCGGGGAGCTCGGGGAGGTACACGACCAGCAGCGGCCTGTGGCCAGTACCTGTCGAACATGCCATTTATTGATAATCAAGCAGCGCTTGATACGGCTGCCGTGGCTGTACCTGCCAGTCGCTGTCCGATGGTGCGAACCTTCAAGCCACAGATATCTGCGGAACCAAGGGGGTATATCCGGAAGTCGATGTGCACATGGATGGCAACTCGGCTATGACTTACCCCCGCCAGGATATGCTCTTGATTTTGAAACTGCGGCTGAAAGCCCGTTTCCGTGAGGACTCGGTATTGTTCAAAACAGAAGTCAGTTGCCTGTCTGGAGGGCATGCGCTAATATGCCAGAGCTATAATATGCCGGCGGTGGCCGGCGCTGGAGCCGGGAGGAAAGCGCATGTTGGTACCTCAGAATTTACTGGACGTGCTGGAGCAGGCCAGGGAGCAGCAGGACGCAGGACCTGGCGGGCTGGATGCTGTCCAGGAACGTATGAACGCCCTGGTCCGCGAACTTGAACGGCACAACAGGTTGTATCACACCCTGGATGCGCCGGAGATTTCTGACGAAGCCTACGACGCACTCTTTGCTGAACTGAAGCATCTGGAGGAACGCTATCCGCAGTTTCGCTCCCCGCACTCGCCGACGCTGCGCGTTGGTGGGGGACTGTTGCCCGGTCTTGAGGCACGCCGTCACAGGGAGCGCATGTACGGCCTGGAGGATGTTTTCAGTGTCAGCGAGTTGCGGGACTTTGTCCAGCGCATGACGCGTGCAGTGCCGGAAACGCCCATGGACTTCTGGTGTGATCCCAAACTGGACGGTCTGGCTCTGGAACTGGTCTATGAAAAAGGACTGCTGACGGATGCAATAACGCGCGGCAACGGCGAAGAGGGTGAATCAGTTCTGGAACAGGCCAGGACCATACGCAGCGTGCCCCTGCGCCTGGAGAGTGACGGGCCTTTGCCGGAATTGCTGGAAGTGCGCGGCGAGGTCGTGATTTTTAAGGCCGATTTTGCGACCGTCAATTCCCGTCGCGCTGCACAGGGCCGCAAGCTTTTCGCCAACCCCCGCAACGCAGCAGCCGGCAGCATGCGCCAGCTTGACGTAAACCAGACTCGCGACATTCCCCTCACTTTTTTGGGATATGGCATCGGCGCTGCTGTCTGGGGTGAGGTACCCACCCCGGCTACGCATGGGGAACTTATGCGCGCCCTTGCTGCGTACGGCTTTCAGACACCGCCTGGTGGCAGGGTTTGTCACAGTCTTGAGCAGGTGGAGGCCTGCGTGGAGGAGGTGCGCCTTGGATGCGCTGATTATGCCATGCAGATTGACGGTGCAGTAGTCAAGGTGGACGATCTCGAAGCTCAGCGGGCCCTTGGCTTTACGGCCAGAGCGCCGCGTTTTGCCGTGGCCTTTAAATTCCCAGCCGAACAGGCGTGGACCGTTCTTTTAGACATTGAGGTGCAGGTAGGGCGCACCGGTGTGCTCACACCTGTGGCGAAGCTGGCTCCGGTGCAGGTGGGCGGCGTGACCGTGTCCAGTGCCACCCTGCATAATGAGGATGAGGTGCGCGCCAGGGACGTTCGCGTGGGTGACACGGTGATCGTGCAGCGCGCAGGCGACGTCATACCCGAGGTGGTGGGCGCTGTGCCCGAGCTGCGTCCGGCCAGCGCTGTTCCCTGGGTTTTTCCCTCTGTCTGCCCGGCCTGCGGCGAAAAGGTGCATCGCGAGGAAGGACAGTCCGCGTGGGTCTGCGACAATATTTCCTGCCCGGCTGTGCGCCTGCGCACTATTGCGCATTTTGTGTCCGCGTCCGGACTGGACGTGCAGGGCATAGGCGGTCAGTGGATAGAGCAGCTGGTAAAGGCCGGCCGTGTGCGTACGCCGGCAGATCTGTTTACGCTGACTGCGAAGGAGCTGCTGGACTATGATCGTATGGGCGATCAGCTGGCTGCCAACTTCGTGCGGGCATTGGACGAGGCGAAGCGCAAGGCGACGCTGGCGCGCTTTGTCAGTGCCCTGGGCATCCATCACGTCGGCGCACAGGCTGCACGGGTTTTAGCTGAGCATTTCGACGATATGGACAGCCTGGCCGCAGCCAGTGAAAAGGAGCTGACCGCCATTCCCGGCGTAGGGCCCAAGATGGCTGCATCCTTGCACAATTTTTTCACAGGCCATGCCAATCAGGAGATGCTGCGGCAATTCAAGAATCTGGGCCTGTGGCCAGGATCTGCCAGCGAGGAGTCGCATAGGACAGGCCCTCTGCTTGGCAGGCGTGTGCTCTTTACCGGCACCCTTTCCATGCCCAGAGGCGAGGCGCAGCGTCTGGCCGAGGAGGCTGGGGCAGTGGTTGTGAGCTCGGTTTCACGAAAGCTGGACTATCTGGTTGCCGGCGACAAGCCGGGTTCCAAACTGGACAAGGCCATAGCCCTCGAGGTCAAAGTCCTTGATGAGGATGGGTTCCGCGCACTGCTGAAGGGCTGAGCCCGGGTCTCCCGACCGGGCAGCGGGCAATAATCTGGAGACAAGAAGGAGTGACTATGGGTATACCTGTTATAGTGGTCGGCGCTGGAGGACGGATGGGAACAGTCATCTGCAAAATGGCGCTGGACAGTGACGAAATGGAACTGGTTGGCATGGTAGAGCGCACCGAGTATCAGCCAACTGTGGTGCCTGTTGACTGCGTGGTCTCTGATGATCTGGAATCCGTTGTGAAGAACTGTCCGGAAAACGCCGTGGTCATCGATTTTTCAAGCCCGGAATCCAGTCTGCATACAGCCGAGGTCTGTGTCGATCACAAGCTGCCCCTGGTCATCGGTACAACCGGCTTCACCCAGGAGCAGCTGGACATTCTGCGCGGGAATGCCAGGAAGACACGTCTTTTCTGGTCCCCGAACATGAGCGTGGGCGTCAGTGTGCTGCAGAAAATTTTGCCCATGCTTACCAAAAGCCTTGGACCAGACTATGACGTAGATATTGTGGAAGTGCATCACAGTCGCAAAAAGGACAGTCCCAGCGGCACAGCGCTGCGTCTGGGAGAATGTGTGTCTGCGGCCAGGGGATGGGAGTTTTCCAAAGTGATGAAGCCCGGCCGTGACGGTCTGGTTGGCCCCCGTCCCAAGGAGGAGATTGGCGTCCTGGCCGTGCGCGGCGGCGATGTAGTAGGCGTGCACACCGTGTACTTCATGGGGCCCGGGGAATGCATAGAGGTAACGCACAGGGCGGAGTCCAGGGCCAATTTTGCTCGTGGAGCCCTTCGTGCGGCCGCATGGCTTGTCGGACAGGAGCCTGGCAGACTCTACGAGATGGGTGACGTGGTGGCTGGAGAATAATGGTGCTGCCGTCCGGCAGCGGACAGAGCAGGCAACGCAGGGACGGATGTGCAGGGAAGCGCAGAGTTCCCTGCCGTTCATGCGCCGTGTTATGACAAGGCTCCTGGCAAAATGATCTGCCAGGAGCTTTGTTCATGGTGCGCCCTGTCACGTTCTAACGGGTGAGTCCCTGGCGCAGGAGGTAGCACCAGGCGATAGCTGAAGGCAGGGATGTCCGTCGTGAGGCGAAATCTGAAGAAGAATTTGGGGAGAAAACGGGCTTCTCAAAACACCGCATTCCCCCGTCCGTTTCACAAGCCTGACGTATCGGGCGGTCGGGCGTCAGGGACTGTCTTCAATCCGGGGAGGCAGATCTCCATTGCGCCGGTACGCTTCCGCAAGTTTATGAATGTAATCAAGCAGCACCTTTGCAGATTTGGACAAGGGTGAGCTCTTCAGATAAAAACATGCGTAATGTCTGACGATATCCAGATCCACGAGCTGGATAACACGCAGCTTTTCCTGCTGCACAAAGACGCTGTGCCAGGCAACCAATTCCGGCACGATTCCAATACCCATGCCTGAAAGGCAAAGCTGTTGCAGTGTGTCATAGCTTTCTACAATCGTGATGCCATCCGTTTTCCCAAGCTGCCGTGCCTTCTCGTGCAGCAGTGCAGAAGAGCTGTACTCCGATGTGAAGAAGAGCAGAGGAAAGTCGATCAGCGCTTGAAACGACACGTGATCGGAAGTCAGCTTTGCCATGAAGGTATCATTGGCGATGGCCACTATGTTGGATGAAAAAAGAGGCTCGATGACGTACTTGTTCTTATCGCTGGCAAGATCTTTGGGGCTGGTGATAAGCCCAAGCTGACTTTTTCCTGACTCAACATCCTTGATGACCCGGCCGGTGCCCCCGCTGTACAGCTTGATGTCTACCAGGGGAAAACTCTCTTTGAACTTCTGGAGCAGCATTGGAATAAAGTAAAAACCAAGACTGGGCAAAACGGACAGGGAAAGCTCTCCACGCAATGCACTGCGCTCCAACTGAGCCTTTATCTTCAGATTTTCCCATGCCTCCAGAATCTTCTCCGCTTCCGCGAGCAGGTTTCTTCCCTGCTCGGTAAGTCGCATGCCCTGTCTTGTGCGATGAAAGAGCTTCACACCGAGTTCATTTTCCAGATCGGACACTGCTACCGAGATGGCAGGCGATGAGATGTGCACTTGTTCGGCAGTCAGCGAAATCGATCCTGAACGGGCAATTTTCACGAAGTAGATGATTTGTTCTATTTTCATGGCTACCCTGTCCTCCGCTACGCCAAGTGTACACAAGGATATCCGGATCCTCCAGCTGGACGGGGGCAAGCGGCAACAAAAATAGGTCCTTGGTCATTTTTCATCACCTGTTTCCAAGTTTCACGCAGCGAGGCAATCCTGCAACATGAGTTCCTC
>CAZJPT010000038.1:0-11932 GCA_964547835.1 uncultured Desulfovibrio sp. | reverse complement strand
GTGGGTGGTGTGGGAGGACGGGGCGAGCAATCGCCCCTCCTACCCGATTTGTGCAGCGTATGTTGTCAGGCGCCGGGCAGATGGGTGCGTATCCAGGTTGCGCAGACTTCCGGGCTGCTCATGGTGTCGCAGTGCAGATCCGCGTACTTGTCGTACAGAAGCCGACGTTCGTTATAGAGATCGGCTATGGTCTGTCCCGGAGCAATGACGAGTCCGCGCTTGGGTTTCAAGGCGATGCGCCGCTGTATGACGTCAAGACTGGCGTCCAGGCAGACGATGGGGCCAAGGGATCGCAGATGCTGCATGGCGTCGTCACGATAGACAACGGATCCGCCTGTGGCTATGACACAGCGGCTGGCGCGCAGCGTGCGGATAAAGCGCGCCTCCATGTCCAGGAAGGCCTTCCCAGACAGTGCGTCGGTCACACTCTGCAGATTTGCGGCATAACACGCCTCAATGAGATGGTCCGTGTCCATGAACGCGTAGCCCATCTGTCTGGCCAGGGCGCTGCCAATGGTGGATTTTCCGGAACCGGCCATGCCGATGAGGGTGACACAGGGCTCATCCTTCTCGGCGCGCTTCAGTAAGACGGCCTTTGGCATGCGTTGCCTCCTTCCTGCCGTGACGTCAACGGGGCCCAAAATTCCTGGTGCGGCCCGTCGTGCGCCCATTCGGCCACAATATATCACTATGGCGAAAATAGAGTTTTCCGACGCAAAGGTCAACGAGGCCTTGACTGGCGGGTGTAGATACGGAACTTGGGTTTTGGGCCAATTTGAGCCCCCTACAGCTTCGCTCTGATAGGCGCGTCATTGTCTTCTTCTCATGGCGATGTCGTAGGTTCTTCTTACGAGCTCATCGACTTCGGACGCTACCTCCTGTTGAGATAGCGATACCAGATATCCCCGAACATGCCAATAAAATTTATCTACACCCTTGACTGGCGGACAGATGCCATACCCTGCGCAATGCTGGAACAGACTGTACCTGTTTCAGGACATCTGCGTGGCAGCTCATCTGCCCGTTTCAACCTTTTTTTCGCCCTTGACGAAGCCTTTTCAAGCGTGTAAAGACTTGCATTCAAAAGATCAGCTGCCGGGGCTACGTTCCTGCAAGGACATAAAGCATTTCCGTACTGGACAGCGCCTCCTCTGCCGGGAGTCTGTCTTTCGCATTTTGTGAAGGAGTGAATACTGCGCGCCGACGGATGGCATTCCCGGATCTGATCAGTTCTCTGTGCCCGCGGCTGCACCTGTTGGCATGACGCGGCGCTTGGGTACGCCATCCGGCCATGCCCGGCAGCTGACGCGCAGCCTGCGGCCGCAAGGCCCGGCCAGGCGGATTTGCGGGTATCCGCCATGTTGTTCAGTCATTTTCTAACTACTATCAGGAGGAGGCGCTTTCCCTGCGTACACGCGGGGCATCAGCGTCGATTGTATCTATGAAAAGAACTTACCAGCCAAGCAAGGTACGCCGCGCCCACACTTGCGGCTTCCGTGCCCGCATGGCCACCAGGAGCGGCCGCGCCATCCTGGCCCGGCGCCGCGCCAAGGGTCGCAAGTCTCTTAGTGCCTAAGCCCGGAGAAGATTGCCAGGAGCAGCCCGTCTTTGTCAGAAAGACGGGCGGGCTCAAGCTGCCGAAGGAAAGTCTGATACGCACTGCCGGCGAATTTGCCCGTTGCTATACTTCGGGGCGCCGGGTGCATACCAGACATTTCCTTCTTTTTATCCTTTCACCGGCTGAAGAAGGCAGCGTCCGCATGGGCTTCGCTGTTTCGCGCAAGGTTGGGCATGCGGTGCAGCGCAACCGCATCAAACGCCTCCTGCGCGAGGCTTTCCGTCTCAGTATCCGCCACCTGCCTGTCTCAGCCAGTGTGGTCGTGGTCGCAAAACGACAGGCCAGCAGCGCCGATCTCTGTCTCGGCACGGTCACCACGGAGCTCATGGAGGCAATGACGAGGTACTTTCATCTCCCGCAGGGGGCCTGAATGACCTTGATTCGCAAATTCGTGATACTGCCCATCCGCTTCTATCAGTTTTTTATTTCTCCAGTCCTGCCTCCCAGCTGCCGCTTCCTTCCCACCTGTTCAGCGTACGCCATAGAAGCCATTATGACTCACGGCGTACTGCGCGGCAGCTGGCTTGCCCTTCGCAGGCTGTCCCGCTGCCATCCGTGGGGCGATTCCGGTTATGACCCGGTGCCGCCGCGCCGTCCCGGCGTATCCTCTCAAAGGTAATTCTTCCCATGCAAGACGGTAAAAATCTCATTATAGCCATCGTTCTGTGCCTGCTCGTGGTCATCGGCTGGTCCTATCTCGGACAGGTAATGGGCTGGGCGCCCCAGCCGAGGCCTCAGGAAGAGGTACAGCAGACAGAGGGCCAGACACAGGCTGGAACTCAGGACACAGCTGCATCCTCTCAGGTCACACCACTGCCCCTCTTCAAGGAAACTGCGGGGCGCGACATAATTGTGACAACCCCGTTGTACACTGCGAAAATTTACTCCGGCGGCGGTTTTCTCCGTTCTTTTGAACTGCACAAATTCCGCACCACCGTGGATGAAAACTCCCCGATGGTGAACCTGGTCAATGACGTAACTGCCGCAACTGCGCCTCTGGGCCTGCTGATCAACGGTCAGCCCTCCTGGGGTGCAGGCGTAGGCCTGTGGTCCTGTGAGCAGACGGGTGACGTTACCTTAAGCGAAGGACAAAAATACACCCTGCGCCTTGTGGGGCTGATCGGCGACATGCGTGTGGTCCGCGATCTGACCTTTGATGCCTCCACCTATCTCATCTCCGAAAAGGTGTCTGTCGCGCCCATGGGCAGCCAGGCTGTTTCCCTGCGTCTGGGCTATACCACCGGTGCCGACGCCTCCAACGCCCACGGCGGCCAGTACGACTCCATGCGCGTAGGCTGGGACTACAACGGCTCCCTGGAAGAGGAGACCAGCGCCGACAAGCTGGCCACCGGTGTCATGAATACCGGCACTATCTTCTGGGGCGGTGCCATGAGCACCTATTTCTTCAGTGGCATCGTTCCCGGCACCCCTGAAAACGTTATCTTCAAGGGCGTGCTGCAGAACAACGTTTACCGCGTGGCCATGGAGCTTCCCTACGTGACCATTGGTCCCGGCCAGGAGACCATCTACTCCAGCAGCTACTGGATCGGTCCCAAGGTCCGGGAGCTCATGCAGGCCTCCAACGCCGAACTGGCCAAGGCAGTTGACCTTGGCATGTTTAGCATCATCGCCAAGGCTCTGCTCTGGATTCTCAACATCTTCTACGGCTTTGTGGGCAACTGGGGTGTGGCCATCATCCTGCTGACCATCGTCATCAAGGCTCTCTTCTGGCCCTTGACAGCCAAGAGCTACTCCTCCATGGAGAAAATGAAGAAGCTGGCGCCCATGATGGAAAAAATCAAGCAGCGCCACAAGAATGACAAGGAAGCCATGAACAAAGAGGTCATGGCGCTTTACAAGACCTACGGCGTGAACCCTGCCAGCGGCTGCGTCCCCATACTCATCCAGATGCCCGTCTTCTTCGGTCTCTACCAGGCCCTGTTGACGTCCATTGAACTGCGCCACGCGTCCTTTATCGACACCCTGCCCCTGACGGACATCCCCTGGCTGTGTGACCTGTCCACACGCGACCCGCTGTACATCACGCCCATTCTCATGGGCGCGTCCATGCTGATCCAGCAAAAGCTCGCGCCTCAGGGCATTGACCCCAAGCAGCAGAAGATCATGATGATTCTGCCTGTGGTCTTTACCTTCCTCTTCCTGGCCTTCCCCTCCGGCCTGGTTGTGTACTGGCTTGTGAACAACATCATCTCCATCGGGCAGCAGTGGCTTATGCACCGCAAGATGCGCAAAACATCCAGGCCCGGCAAGTCATCCAAATCCGGCAGCGCGGACAAGACAGGCAAAGCGGGAAGGCCTGGCACGCCAGACAGGGTTGACGAAAAAAAGGACGCCGGTAAAGCCGCTTCCCGCAGCCAGGACCACGAAGAATCCACGGCCCCTGCATAGGTGAAGGCCATGGATGGTTACAAGGAGTTCCAGGGAAAGGACCTTGACACTGCCATTCAGGACGCCTGCCTTTACTTCAACGTGCCCAGGGAAAAACTGGAAATTGACATCCTTCAGGATGCCAAGACCGGAATCTTTGGCATCGTAGGAGCCCGCAAGGCCAGAATACGCGCCCGCCGCGTCCATCTGCGCGACACTGTGCAGAATGTTCTCGGCGAGATAAACGCTCATCGGCCGAGCGGACGGACGGATGCTCCATTCGCAGAGCCAGGACAGCGTGCCCAGTCACGCTCCCGTAACGTGCAGTCCCAGTCGAAAGGCGCTACCCGGCAGCAGCCAGGAGCCCGGGAAACAGACGGCACGGACACACGCACCCGGCCCGCGGCGAACTCAGCTGCGAAAGATCGCGAGAATCAGACGCGACGACGTTCCCGCCAGGAAAGGGACACGGATGCTGCCGAAAAGCCCAGGGGCCGCGGCGAACACCGTGGACGTACATCTCCCCCTGTCGCTGACAGGGCGGACGTACGGGAGACCGCACGCCCCATAGAGGAGATTGACGTTCAGCAGGCTGTACGCTGTGCTGAAGAGTCTGTGGCCCTGCTGCTGCGTCCGCTCATGGACGAGCCTCCCATCGCAGCCTGCCAGATGAAGGACGGTGTGCTCAGCTGTGTTGTCCGGAATCTGGGCGATGCCAGCACCATCCTGGTTGGTCAGGACGGTTCTACTCTGGCGGCCGTGCAGTATCTCGCCGGACGGCTGGTGAGCTCCAGGCTGAAGACTGCCGTGCGTGTCAGTCTGGATGTAGACAATTTTCGTCAACGCCAGGAAAAGGAGCTGCGCGAAATGGCTCTCAGCCTGGCTGCCAGAGCGCTGCAGACTGGCAAGGTCCAGTCGACCAGACCACTAAGTCCTTACCAGAGGCGTCTTGTGCACCTCATCCTCAAGGAGGTCGAGGGCATTCAGGGCCGCAGTACCGGTGAGGGCGGCCACAGGCGCATCCTTATCTCGCGCCGCAAATCATATCGTCGCCAGGAGACTGAAGCCGGCGCGCATCCTGACGCAAACGGCACTGCCGTGGCCGGAGAGTCGTAAGATGTGACACTGAGTGAAGAGGGAGTCCGCATGCCGTGCATGCGGACTCCCTTTTAAGCAGCAGGCAGACGAAGAAACGCGTGCGCCTGCCCCGGAGACAACTCCGGCAATGTGTTTTGAAAAAAAGGAGGGAAGGCGCGCTGTTTCCGGCAAAGGAACCCGCGCCCGGACATTGCCCATGCAGGACACGCAATCCCAGACCGATGCCGTCTCAACCATTGCCGCCCAGGCCACAGCCAGGGGAAGCGGTGCCATAGCCGTGATACGCATCTCCGGACCGCGCAGCCTGGAACTCATGCGATCTTTGTTTGTTCCCCACAAGGCTTCTTCCCGAGACTTTGAGCCGTGGAAACTGCGTCACGGCCGTCTGCACGACGGCGCACGGCAGCTGGATGACGTTTTGTGCGTCTGGATGCCCGGCCCCAACAGCTACACAGGCGAAGACTGCTGCGAAATACATTGCCATGGCGGTCAGGCCGTGGTGACAGGCGTGCTCGACGCTCTGTTTGCCCATGGCGCTGTTCCCGCCCGGCGCGGCGAGTTCTCGAGACGTGCCTATCTTAACGGTCGCATGGATCTCAGCCAGGCTGAGGCTGTGGCCGAGCTCATAGCCGCTCCCTGCCCTGAAGCCGCTGAACAGTCTCTGCGCCGTCTTGACGGCGAGCTCTCGCGCCGCGTGGCGCAGCTGCGTTCAAGCCTTGAGACCGTGCGCGTGCACATGAGCCTTGCCGTAGACTTTCCCGAAGACGAGGTGGAAATCCTGGACCGTGCCTCCTTCCTGGAGCTTGTCCAGCAGACACGTGCAGATCTCGACGGACTGTTACGCGGCGTGGCCAGAGCCAGAGTAACCAGGGAAGGGGCACGTGTGGTGCTGGCCGGCTCTGTCAACGCCGGCAAATCAAGCCTCATGAATGCCATACTGGGCAAAAATCGCGCTCTTGTCACTGATGTGCCGGGCACTACTCGTGACTTTATCGAAGAGGCGTGCTTCCTTGATGAAGTCCCCGTCCGCCTGGTGGATACCGCCGGACTGCGCGAGAGCGCCGATACCGTGGAAAGCATGGGCATGGCCCGCAGCCGCGAACAGATCGTGCGCGCCTCCTGCCTGCTGCTGGTAGTGGATGGCGCCTTGGCCCAAAAAAACTCCAACGATAACTGTCCGGATCCGGTAGTGGCACAGTTGCTTGCCGAAGGCGGTGAAACACCCTGCATCATAGTCTGGAACAAGTCCGATCTTGCCCCTGCACCAGAATGTCCCCCGTCCTGGTGCCGTCTTGCCGACGGCAGCGTGCCGCCCTTTGCCGCTGTCTGCGCCCTGGACGGCACGGGCGTTGATACCCTGTGCGCAAAAACGAGCAAGGCCATTCTCGGGGCTCTGCCTCCGGACGACGGCAGCGTTGCACCCAATGACAGGCAGGCCAGCGCGCTCTGCCGCGCGGCTGAGGAACTCGAAGGTCTTGCTCGTGACATTGAGCACGGTCAGTTATATGATCTTTTGGCAGTCCGACTTGACATGGCCTGCGCATGTCTGGACGAATGCGTCGGCATGGGCACAGCCAGCGACGTTCTGAATCGCGTTTTTGATGCCTTCTGCATTGGCAAGTAGCCTTTCCCTGCGGCGCTGCGGGCGCCCGAGCTCATGTGGAGGAACCGGGTGGAAGTCAACTTCATACGAAGACGCCTGAGCAGCGAAGAGATTAACGCTCTTCCCCTGGTGCGTTACGAAGGCCCGCTCACGGTGATCAACAGCCCCATGCTGCTGGAAAAGTCCCTGCCAGAGCTGCGCAGCGAACGCGTGCTTGGCTTCGACACAGAGACAAAACCCAACTTCCGCAAAGGCAACGTGCACCTGCCTTCCCTCCTGCAGCTGGCCACCGCTGAACATGTCTACATTATCCAGCTTGACCGCGTGCCCATGGACGAGCTTGTGGCAATATTGTCGGACCAGGCCCAGATTAAGTGTGGCGTCGCCATTGGCGAGGATATGCGCACACTGGGGCTGCGGTACCCCTTCACCCCTGCCGGACACGTTGATTTAAGCAGTATCGCAGCCATGAACAACATCGCCAACCTCGGACTGCGCTCTCTTGTGGCCTGCTTTTTTAACGAGCGCATCTCCAAGGGGCCGCAGTGCTCCAACTGGAGTGCAGCCAGCCTGTCGCAGCGACAGGTCATCTACGCTGCCACCGACGCCTGGATGGGACGCAGACTGTACATGCGCATGGTCGAGCTCGGACTCGTGGGGGTAGCGTGAGCGTGAACGATCCGGCCCCTCTTGTCTTTTTCACTGGCGGAACGGCACTGAGGGAGCTGAGCCGTGAACTGACGTGCCGTCCCTGCCGCACCGTTCACCTGGTGACTACCTTTGATTCCGGGGGCTCCACCGCCAGACTGCGTTCGGCCTTTGCCATGCCGGCAGTAGGCGATTTACGCAACCGTCTGGTGGCCCTGGCCGATGTGCGCGCCTGCGGCCAGGCAATCATAGACTGCCTAAATACTCGCCTGCCAGAAGAAGGCGACGCGCAGGAACTGCGCCTGAGCCTCATGGCCATGGCCGATCCGACCCACAATGTGTGGCTGGGCATTGATGCCAGAACAGCGCACACCCTGCAGGACTGTCTGAGCGCCTTTCTGCACGCCATGCCCAGGAATTTTGATGCCCGCCAGGCCAGTCTCGGCAACGTGTGCATGGCCGGCAGGTATCTGCAGGAACACCGTTCCCTGAGGACAGCACTCCCCCTGTTCCGCCGCCTTTTGCACGCACGCGGGTACGTGCTGCCCATTGTGGAGGAAAGCCTGCATCTGGCTGCACATCTGCAGGACGGCAGTACCCTGGTTGGTCAGCATCATTTTAAAAACCTCGCCAGTCCGGTACGCTCGCTCTTCCTCACTGTGCGTGAACCAGAACGATGCCACACGAATCCCGAAGTCTGCCGTCCCAGAGCCTTAAGCCAGGCTCTGGCCGCACTTCGTGCTGCCAGCCTCATCTGCTACCCCATGGGCAGCTTCTATTCCAGCGTAGTGGCCAACCTCCTTGCCGACGGCGTTGGCCAATGTGTAAGCGCCAATGCCTGTCCCAGGGTCTTTATTCCCAACACCGGGCCGGACCGTGAACTGCTGGGGCTGGATATCACGGGACAGCTGCGCGTGCTTGTCAGCACCCTGCAGGCAGACAATCCGGCTGCCCTGCCGCGCGATTTTGTGTCCCATATCATTATTGACCGCCGCCATGGCCGCTACCAGGGAAATGTTGACGAGCTGGAGACCTGTGCGCGCCATCTGGGCATACGCGTTTGGGACGTACCTGTAGTACAGAAAAACGGACAAGGGCACGACGCTGCGGCAACGGCTGATGTTCTCCTTGAGCTGGCAGGCCCTGCAGCGCTGTCTGACGCTTGCGAACCCGAAAAAACCAGACTGCAGCATGACAAAGGAGACCCGGGAGGTGAAGCGTGAGCACCGGCACGTCAGAGACAAACGAGCCGCATTCCCTCAGCCCGGCTGGCAACAGCGTCACAAAGGTGGCTGAGGGAGCCCTTGTGGGACAGCGCCTGGACGCAGCCCTCGCCTCCATAATCGATCTTGGTTTGCGAGGACGCAGGCGTCTGTGCGAGGACGGTCGAGTGTATGTCAACAGCAAAAAGGCCCGTCCGGGTCTGCTGCTGCGTGCAGGCGACAGCATCACCGTGCTGCATGAACAGCCAGCAAACACGCGCGAAGGCGCATTATGCCGTCTGCTGCTGGCGGATGCAGACTATGCTTTTTTTCTCAAGCCAGCCGGACTGCACACCATGAGTCTTGACGGCCGCAACAACGACACCCTGGAGCGGCAGGCGCGCAGCCTGCTGCCAGACAGTGAGCTCATCTTCCTGCAGCGCCTTGACCGGGAAACATCAGGCATTGTGGGCGCGGCCCGCAATGCGGCAGCAGCCCGGGCCTTCCGCCAGGCAGAAAAACGGGGCGAGGTCAGCAAACGTTACGTCTGCGTCCTTGAAGGGGCGCTTTATGACGAGCGCCTTGTCCAAAAGCGACTTGTTTCCAGCGGCGGCCGCGCCATGCGGGCCATGAGCGCAGATGACGACGACCCCGCACGCTGGACGCGCTTCATCCCCCTGGACGTTTTTACGAACCAGGCGCTCCATGACGGTCCCCTCACGCTGTGCGGCACTGTCATTCAGCGCGGCATGCGCCATCAGATACGCTGCCACGCCGCCAGCGCTGGCTTTCCCCTCGCAGGCGACGTCCTGTACGGGGGTGTCCGCATTCCGAACGGCACTATGCTGCTGCATCACGGCTGCCTCAGCTTTTCCGGCAGAAGCGTGGTCTCCCTGCCGCTGTGGCCGAACCTTTGCGCAGCACATGAAGCAGCCTTGAAATCATGGTTTACGGCAACAGGCAACACATGTTGACAGCAGCCACATATCTTCGTCGTGACGCTCCCGACGCTGAACGACATGTCCGATGTCAAGCGACAACAAAAGGAACGCAATCCATCCCATTCCGGAGCCATCCATGACAGCATCCCTGCTGCCCAGAGCAGCGCCTTTTTTTGACATGCTCCCCGGACAGAACGCACTGCTCCGCAGCATGGCTGAAAACACTTTGCTCCTGTTCACCGAGGATGGTGATCACATGGTCACCAGCGCCGCCTTCCAGCCTGGAAAACAAGGCTGACACGTAATACCGCCCTATCAGCCGGGCTCTTTCGGCCACCTTTAGCACATCCATCAACCGCAAAGACATTCCGCGTATCAGCCAGGAACAGGAGGAGTGCTGCTCATCCTGACGCCCCCGACGCTGAACGACATGACCTGACAGAGGGAACGTAATCCACCCCCATTCCGGAGCCATCCATGATAGCATCCCTGCTGCCCAAATCAGCGCCTTTTTTTGACATGCTCCTCGAGCAGAACGCACTGCTCCGCAGCATGGCTGAAAACACTTTGCTCCTGTTCACCGAGGATGGTGATCACATGGTCACCAACGCCGCCATTTCCAGCCTGGAAAGCAAGGCTGACACGCAATACCGCCGTATCAGCCGCGCTCTTTCAGCCACCTTTATCACGCCCATCGACCGCGAAGACATCCTGCGCATCAGCCAGGAACAGGAGGAGTGCTGCGACGGCTTCCAGCGCTTGTCCATACGTGTCACAGCCTATACGCTGCCGGGAATGCTCTTTCCGGCCAGACGCATTGCTGTCAGTTTGTGCGAGATGCTGGATATGACCAACGCCATGCTGCAGGGCCTGCCCAGGCGTCACGATGCCCACAAAACCAGAGCCTTCCGCAACAAGCGCGAAGAAATCGACAGTCTGCTGATCGTGGGCCTGGCCGAGCTCATGGACGAATCCACAGAGGACAAGAAGAGCATGGTCATGACTCTCAAATGGATACAAATCTACGAAGCCCTTGAGCAGGTTGTCCGTCAGATTTCGGACGTGTTCGAAACCATAGAAGAAGCTGTAATGAAAAATGTTTGAGATTCCGTTTCTTCTTATCCTGATTGTCGTCACTGCACTGATCTTTGACTTTACCAACGGTGCGCACGACTGTGCCAACGCCATCGCCACTGTAGTGTCCACCAAGGTGGCCTCCCCGGGGATGGCCGTGGCAATGGCTGCCATTCTCAATCTTGTCGGCGCCCTGCTGGGTACGGAAGTGGCCAGGACCCTGGGTGGGGGCCTGGTGCACCCAGCCATGGTGGACGGTTGTCAACTTCTGGTCATGGCAGCGCTGGCAGGCGCCATCTTCTGGAACCTGCTGACCTGGTACCTTGGGATCCCATCGTCATCCTCGCACGCCCTCATAGGCGGTCTGTTAGGTGCTGCATGGGGACATACGGGCTTTGACGCCATCAACGTGCAAGGCGTCCTCACCAAGGTCGTCCTGCCCTTTATCGGCTCTCCCCTGGCCGGCTTCTGTACTGGTTTTGTGGCCATGTACATCATCTACCTGGTCTGCGCACGCATGCGACGCAACCGTGTGAACTTCTGGTTTCGCCGCCTGCAGATGGCCTCAGCCGGCTTCATGGCCCTCAGTCACGGCCTCAACGACGCCCAGAAAACCATGGGCGTCATCACCCTGGCCCTGCTTCTTTTCGGACAAATCGACAGTGTCGAAGTGCCCTTGTGGGTCAAGCTGGCCTGCGCCATAACCATGGCCATGGGAACGGCCCTGGGCGGCTGGAAAATCATCAAGACCATGGGACACCGTATTTTCAAGCTCGAACCGGTGCACGGCTTTGCAGCCGAGGCCGCCACAGGCATTGTCATTACCGGTGCCTCGCTCATAGGCGCTCCGGTGAGTACTACGCACACCATTTCCGCCAGCATTTTTGGTGTCGGATCGAGCAAACGTCTTAGTGCAGTGCGCTGGAGCGTGGCAGGACAGCTGATAACAGCCTGGGTTCTGACCCTGCCCTGCGCCGGCGCCGTAGGCGCCATGGCCTATTACCTCCTCAAACTGGTCTTTCCGGAAGCAGCCTAAGCTGTGGCTTCCCGGAAAAAAAGAATCCCACGCCTTCAGTCTGGCGCTGGCAGGACTGCAACGGTTTCAAAACAAACTGATATATGAGACGGCATGTCCACACTCACGTAACCAGCCCATGATATCCGCAGCAATCAACGCATCACCATCTCCCATTTCACCGGTGAAGGAATTCTGTATCGTGCCTGTATCAATATGAAACCACGCTAAGCAACGAAATGCCCCACCCGTCCCCCGGGAAACAACGCCTCACTCTCATTCCAGAGAAGGAAGCACGCTGACGACAAAGCCGCTCCTCCGGTACATTACCAAAGAAGCGGCTTT